>CAZXDF010000390.1:0-9616 GCA_964639345.1 uncultured candidatus Brocadiaceae bacterium
ACACACCGACCTGCCCGCCGACGCTGTCAATCGCCTGCCATTCTACTTCGCACCGGGGACGAACGGCCGGATATTCCTGTATCCGGCGCCGAACATAAAGGTCGCCACCGCGCGGTTCGAGCGCCCGCCCGCCGGGATGGACCCGGCCCGCGTGCGCAAGGCGCGGGACTATTTCTACGGGCTGCTGCGCTTTGCGGAGGCAGACCGGCAGAACCGCTTGCAGTTGCCCGAAGCGCTGCGTCAGCACGCGGAGCTTGGCGACGATGTCGACCGGATCGTCCTGACCTGCCGGGGCCGATGGCTCACGATCTCCAAGGCCCCGAGCGAGCGAGAGCAGGTCGCCGAAAGGCGCGCGGCCTTCGAGGAGTGTTCCGAGGACCTGCTCGACTCGGTCGAGCCCGGCGAGGCGGCGGGCCTGGACGAGGAGCTGCTATAGCAGACCTGAATTCCCACCCGCGTAAGGGGTAACAGATGGGGTCCGGAGAAGGCCACAAAGGGGTTGTCGACATGCTGGATCCGTCTGAAGGACGCAAAGAGGCGCCTCGGCCGGATCGCCCCCCCGCCCTGCATCGCCCCGTTATGCTCGCCGAAGTGCTGGAACTGCTCTGCCCGGAGCCCGGTCAGAAGGCGCTGGACCTGACACTCGGCACGGGAGGCCACGCCCTGGCGCTCGTCGAGCGACTCGGCCCCGACGGGCTGCTGGTGGGCATGGACGCCGACCCGACCGCGCTGGAGATCGCCCGCGACCCCCTCACGCAGGCCGCCCCCTGCCCCGTGCGCCTCGTCCACGCCCGTTTCAGCGCGGCCCTCGAGCTGGCCTCTGAAGGGCCGTTCGACGTGGTGCTGGCCGACCTGGGGATGGGCCATCAGATCGACGATCCGGCGCGGGGGTTCTCCTTTGAATCCGGGGCGCGCCTGGACATGCGGTTCGACCCGGAGGCCGGCGGCCCCAGCGCCTGGGACGTGGTCAACCGCCTGGGCGAGCGCGAACTGGCCGAGCTGTTCCATGAGCTGGGCCAGGAGCGCTACAGCCGCGCGATGGCAGCGGCCATCTGCCGACGGCGCCGCACCGCGCCGATAGACACGCCCGCCGAGCTGGCCGAGCTGGCCAAGCTCGTGGTGGCGCGCCGCAGCCGGCGGGGCCGCACCTGGCGCATTCATCCCGCCACGCGGGTGGCGATGGCCCTGAGGATCTACGTGAACCGGGAGCTGGAAGAGCTGGACGCGATGCTCGTGGCCCTCCCGCAACTCCTCGTCCCAGGAGGCCGGGCGGCAGTGCTGACCTACCACAGCCTGGAGGCCCGCCGCGTCAAGCGCGCCTGGCGGCGCCAGGCTTCCGAGGGACTGATCGAACTCATTAACCGCCGCGTCCTGAAGCCTTCGGACGAGGAGACGGCCGCCAACCGGCGGGCCCGATCCGCGCAGCTCAGGGGAGCTCGCAGGCTCTGAGGGATTTACGATTTGCGATTGCGCTGGATGAGGAGGTAGCTGATCACGAAGAATCGAGAATCGAAAATGTGGGCTCATTTAGCGTGACGGTAAGGACAACAGATGGACTTCGTGCGCATTCTCTGGGTGCTGGCCGTGGTCACCGCTCTCGCGCTGTGCGTGGTGTGGCAGGGAAGCGAGACCCGCAGGGCCGGCCGGCGCCTGGAAGAGCTCACGTGGGATATCGAGGCGCTGAAGGCCGAGCAGCAGAAGGGCCAGGAACGGATCGACAGGCTGAAAAGCCCCCAGCGGATCGTGCCCCATGCCCTCAAACTCGGCCTCCGGCCCACGGAGACGCCGTCCGGGCCGATGCCGGAGTTCGTGCCCCTGCGGATGCAAAGCCCCCCGGCAGGGACTGCGGGACGGGGCACGCTGACGCGCGGACCGAACGAGTAACAGTCAGCGGTCAGCTGATAGCTGAGTAAGGAGAACACACGATGGCCCAGAGGAGCGCAGGACGATCCGAACGCTGCCTGCCGGACACGCTGCCGGCGGCGCGCTGGATGCGCATCCGCGCTGCACTGGGCATCTGCGTGCTCGGCCTCATCCTGGTGCTCCTTGCCGCGAGACTCGCACAGATTCAGATCGTCGGGCACGACCGGTACGCGGCGCTTGCCGACGAGCAGCACGTCATGCGCCGCACGATCGGCGCCCGGCGCGGGGACGTGCGGGACGCTGCGGGTCGCGGCCTGGCAACGAGCGTGCGCGTGTGGAGCGTCTGCGCCGACCCCCAGGCGGTGGCCAACCCCGAGGCCGCCGCCACTCTGCTGGCCGGGGTGCTGGAGCTGGACCGCGCGCAGGTCCGCCGCAAGCTGGGCCGCCCCAAACGCTTCGTGTGGATCAAGCGAAAGGTCTCCGACGAGCAGGCCGCCTTCCTGCGCGAGGTGGGCCTGCGGGGGGCGAGCTTCCGAAAGGAGTGGCTGCGCAAGCACCCGCACGGGAACGTTGCCGCCCAGGTAGTGGGCCTCACGGACGTGGACGGCCGGGGCCTGAGCGGCGTGGAGCTGCGCCTGGACCGGTTGCTCAGGCCCAGGCCGGGCCGGGAGGCGGTGGCGGTGGACGCCAGTCGGCAAGTTATCCGCCGCCCGGATGACCGGCTGATTCGCGTCCCCAGCGACGGGTGCGACGTGACGCTGACCGTGGACTCCCTGGTGCAGGAAGTGGCGCAGCAGGAGCTGGCCAAGGCCGTCGAGAAACACCGGCCCGAGGCCGCCTGGGCCGTGGTGCTGGACACGCGCACGAGCGCCGTGCTGGCCATGGCGAACTGGCCCGAGTTCGACCCAGAGGATCGGGCCGGCTTCCGCGCCGGCACGGACCGCAACCTGATCGTCACGGACGCCTTCGAGTTCGGCTCTGTGATGAAGCCCTTCACCATTGCGTCGGCGCTCGATGCCGGCGTGGTCAAGCCCGAAACGGAGTTCTTCTGCCACAACGGCGCGTGGCGCGCAGGGACCGGGGGCCGGGGGTCCAGAACGGTGCGCGACGCGCACGGCTACGGCACGCTGACGGTGAGCGATATCCTCGCGAAATCGAGCAACATCGGCACCGCCCAGATCGGCACGCTCCTCGGGGCCGACCGCCTCCACATGAGCCTGCGCCGGTTCTGCCTGGGCGAGCCGACGGGAATCGAGCTGCCGGGGGAAACGGGCGGCATCCTGCGGCCGTTGAGCCGCTGGACGGGTTACAGCGTGGTGAGCATCTCGTTCGGTCAGGAGCTGGCCACCAGCCCCCTGTCGGTCGCCACAGCCTTCTGCGCCTTTGCCAATCGCGGGGTGCTGTACCGGCCGCAGATCATCCGAAGGATCACCGACAGTCGCACCGGGCGGGTGCTTTACGAGCTGAACGAGCCCGTGCGTGCGCACCGCGCCGTCAGCCCCAGGGCGGCGGCCCAGGTCCTGGCGATGCTCAGGCGCGTGGTGGTCAGTGGCACGGGCCGGCGGGCCGATCTCGAGGGCTACCCCGTGGCCGGCAAGACCGGCACGGCGCAACTGGCCAGAACCGATGGCAGGGGCTACTACGACGACCTTTACCTGTCGAGCTTCGTGGGCCTGGCGCCCGCGCATGAACCCAGGGTCTGCGTGCTGGTGTCGCTGAAGGCCCCGACCGAGAACGGCTACTACGGCGGAACCGTCGCGGCCCCTGTGGTGGCGAGAATCATCGACCGCACGCTGCGCTACCTGGAGGTTCCCACGGGCAAGCGGGACACATCCATCGCAGAGGCGGGCCTATGAACCGGGATGGTGGATCGAAGATGGACTTCATCGCACTGGGCGAGCTGATCGGGGACATAGGGCAGCGCCCCCTGGAAACGGTGGAGACGGCGCCGCGGCACTCCGTGCACTGGCGGGATGTGCAGGTGCTCTCCGTCACGGACGACAGCCGCCGGGTTGAGCCGGGGGAAGGAGCGCTGTTCGTCGCGGTCCGGGGCGAGCAGGCGGACGGCCACGGATTCATCGCCGAGGCCCTGGCGCGCGGCGCGTGCGCCGTCATCTGCGAGCAGCGCGCTGCACCTGTAGGTGCGCCCTCCCCCCTGCCGGAGCGCCCGGTGATCCGGGTGCAGGACACCCGCAGGGCCTTGAGCACCCTGGCGGCGGTTTTCAACGGGCGCCCGGCCGACGAGCTCTGCATGGTAGGCGTCACCGGCACCGACGGGAAGACGACGACTACGGAACTGTGCCGGGCCGTCCTGAGCGAGGCAGGCCACCAGGTCGGCTCGCTCGGCACCGTGAAGTACAACTTCGCCGCCCACGCCCTCGACAGCCCCCAGACCACCCCGCACCCGCTGGCCCTGCACGCGATGCTGCGCGAGATGGCCCGGGAGGGCCTTACCCATGTATGCATGGAGGTCAGCAGCCACGCCCTGGCGCAGCAGCGCACCGCCGACGTCCCATTCGATGTGGCCGCGCTGACGAACGTGACCGAAGACCACCTGGACTACCACGGCACGCCGGAGGCGTACGTGCGGGCGAAGCAGCGGCTCTTTGAGGGGCTCGATAAGTCGGCCACGGCGGTGCTGAACGCCGCCTCGCCGGTCTGCGAGCGCTACGAGGCAGCCTGCCCGGGCCGGGTGCTGACCTACGGGCTGCAGGCCGCGCGCGGCCCTCTTGCACAAGGGCGGTTGCACCGCCAGCACTCAGCACTCAGCGCCGACGTTGCGGGCAGGAAACGCTCGGAGAACATGCGCGGCATGGACATTCTGGTCGAGACCCCCGCCGGCGCCTACGAGCTGCACACGCCGCTCACCGGGGACTACAACGCGGAGAACCTCCTGGCGGCGGCCACAGCGGCCTTCGCCCTTGGGATAGACGCGGAGACCGTGCGCCGGGCGGCGCGCGGGTTCAAGGGCGTGGCGGGCCGTTTGGAACTGATAGAGGCGCCGCCGGGCCTGGGCCTGCCCGGCATCTTCGTGGACTACGCGCACACGCCGAACGCGCTGCGCTGCGTCCTGGAGTCGCTGCGGCGCCTGACGCCCGGGCGGCTGATCTGCGTGTTCGGCTGCGGCGGCGACCGGGAGAAGCAGAAGCGTCCCCTGATGGGAGCGGCGAGCGCCGAGCTGGCCGACCTGACGGTGCTGACCAGCGACAACAGCCGCAGCGAGGCCACCGAGCAGATCATCGCCGAGATCGTCGAAGGCATGCCCCGCGGCAGGGCCGACTACATCGCCGAGCCTGACCGCCGGCGAGCCATCGAGAAGGCGATCGACCTGGCGGATTCGCCCCGGGACGTGGTGGCCATCTGCGGGCGCGGGTGCGAGCGCGTCCAGGACCTGGGCGAGCGCAGGCTTCCCTTTGACGACCGCGTTGTGACCCGAGAGATCGTGCGCGGCCTATCCGCCAACCAGAGAAGAAGCGCATGAGCGAAGCACGCACGGAGACCGAATGCGACGACGCGGACGGAAGTGAATCTCATCCTATCGGGACCAGCATAAGAAACACCCTGCGGGTGCCACGGGCTAAGGCGTAGCCTTGCCCGTGCCCGAGGGCGCTGTGGAACGCACGGACAAGCCTGATGGCTTGGTCCGTCCGGCCTTCGCAGCCGAAGCTGCTTCGGCGGAGTAGGCTGGCACACCCGTACCGGGCGGCACGGGAGGGAAGTAGAGCGACGTCTTTTTGCAGCAATCAATAACACCCTTCATACCTCAGTAGGACAGCAGCGAATGAAGAGCAAAACCAAGTTCACCGCAGGCGCCATCGCGAGGGCCTGCCGCGGACGGCTGGTCGCCGGCAGCGAGTCGAAACGCGCCGCCGCCGTCAGCATAGACAGCCGCACCATCGCCCCCGGGCAGGCGTTCGTCGCAATCCGAGGGGCGCGCCACGACGGCCATCAGTACGTCCCGGACGCCGCGCGTGCCGGCGCGTCGGTTCTGGTCGTGGAGCGCGCCGAGGGCGCGGGGTGCCTGGGCACGGGTCGCCTGGGCGCCTGGGCGCTGCGCCGCGACGTGGCGGTGGTCCAGGTGGAGGACACGACCCGCGCGCTGGTGGACCTGGCGGCCTGGCACCGCATGAGGCTCGGCGGCACGGTGCTCGCCGTGACAGGGAGCTGCGGCAAATCCACGGTCAAGGCGATGCTCGCGGCCATCCTGGGCCGCACGGGCCGCTGCGCCGCCGCGCAGAAGAGCTTCAACAACCGCATCGGCATGTCGCTGACGCTCCTGAACGCGGACGTGGAAGACGAGTTCGTCGTCCTGGAGATGGGCACGAACCATCCCGGCGAGATAGACGAGTTGGCCCGCTGCGCCCGCCCGCATGTGGGGGTCATCACCTGCATCGGAGACGCCCACCTCCAGGGCCTGGGCGATCGGCATGGCGTGCGCGAGGCGAAGGCCGAACTCATCCCTCACCTGGCGCACGACGGCCTGCTGCTTCTGAACGCCGACGACCGGATGTGCATGTCCCTGGCGAAGCGTTTCGAGGGCGAGGTGCGAACGTTCGGCTTCAGCGGCGCGGCCGATGTGAGGCCGGCGGACGTGCGACGCGAGGCCGGCTGCATGGCCTTCGAGTTCGGGGGCCGGGAGTTCCGGCTGCCCTTTGCGGGCCGACACAACGTTGTCAACGCCGCCGCCGCACTTGGCGCGGCCACGTGGGCCGGTGCAGACCTGGACGGGGCCCGGGATTCCCTGGCTGAGGTCTCCCTGCCTTCACTACGCCAGCAGGTGCGGCGCATAGAGAACGTTACGTTCGTTGAGGACTGCTACAACAGCAACCCCACGGCCATGCGGGCCGCCGTAGCTGCGTTCCTGGAGGAGCCGGTCCAGGGCCGGCGCGTGGTGGTCTGCGGTGACATGCTGGAGCTGGGGCCCCGCAGCCCCGAGATGCACGTGGAGGTCGGGCGCATGCTGGCCTTCGGCGGCGTGGACCTGCTGGTGGCCGTGGGGCCGATGGGCGTGTTCCTCCTGGAAGGCTGGAACTCGCTGGCGCGCGACGACCAGAGCGCCACGCACTACCTGACGGCCGAGGATGCCTGGCGGCCGCTCTGGGAGAACCTGAAGGCCGGCGACGGCGTTCTGCTGAAAGGTTCCCGGCTGATGGGACTCGAAAGGATAACGGAAGAGATCGACGAGCACATCGAATCCGAGGAGAGGGCGGCGGCCTGAGAATGCTGCAATTCCTTACCAGCGCTACGTTTGAGGGCCCCTACCTGCACCTCCGGGTGCTGGGCGCTTTCCTGACCGCCCTGCTTATCGCGGCCCTCGGCGGGCGGGCCGTCATAGCCTGGCTGCGGCGCAGAAAGCTCGGAGAGCGCACGGACAAGACGCCAATCGAGGACGAGGGCCTGCGCGAGGAGATCATGAAGAAGGCCGGGACGCCCACCATGGGCGGCCTGATCCTGCTCGGCGCCCTCGTGCCCGCGGCCCTGCTCTGGGGTGACACGCGCAGCGCGCCCCTGTGGCTTGCGCTCGGGTGTTTCGTGGCCCTGGCCGGCCTGGGCATGGCGGACGACTGGCTGAAGCTCACCGGCGAGGCCCACCGCGACCGGGGCCTGCTGCTGCGTCACAAGCTGCTCGTTCAGGGGCTTTTGGGGTGCGTATTGGGGGCCGTTTGGCTACGCATGGGCGGCGCACGGATACATGTGCCGGGCCTGCATGGGTGGGGGATCACCGTTGGAATCCTGATGGTCCCCTGGGTAGCGCTGATCGTGGCGACCATGAGCAACGCCGTGAACGTGACCGACGGCCTGGACGGCCTGGCGGGCGGGCTTGGGCTCGTGGCGCTGCTGCCCCTCGGCCTGTTCGCCCTGGGGCCATGGGGTGGCGCCGAAGGGGCGCGCCTGAGCGGGCCGGACGTGACGGAAGTTTCGATCTTCTGCGCGGCGCTTGGCGGTGCGATGCTCGGGTTCCTGTGGCACAACGCGCACCCGGCGCGGGTGTTCATGGGCGACACGGGTTCGCTCGCCTTGGGGGGCAGCCTCGGCCTTGTGGCCGTGATGGTGCGGGCGGAGTTATGGCTGCCGCTGATCGCATTCGCGTTCCTGGCCGAGTTCGCCAGCTCGGTCCTACAGGTCCTTTGGTTCAAGGCGACAGGACGCCGCATCCTGCCCATCGCCCCGCTCCACCACATCTGGCAGCGGCGCGGCACGCCGGAGGCGCGCCTGGTGGCGCGGTTCTGGATCGTCGGGCTGGCCCTGGCGCTCATACCTCTGCTGCTGCGGTAAAGGGATATACGGAGACCGAAATGGCGCAGCCCATGACACTCGAGGCAGGTGCGGAAGGCGCGAACGCCCCGGAAGGCGCGAGCGCCCTCTGGGGGCGGCCCAGCCTGCGCCTGAGCGTCCTGTTTGGCGTGCTCGTGTGCGTGGGCGTAGTCATGGTCACCAGCGCGGCCGGCACCGCGGGCCGCGGCGGGGACGTGTTCACGCGCGTGCTGGTGCGGCGGCTCACGTGGACGGCCCTGGGCCTGGTGGCCTTCGCGGCCGGCCTCACGGTCGACTACCAGAGCTGGCGCCGCCATCACATGGCCATCGGCGCCCTGGCATTCCTGGTGCTGGCGCTCGTGCTGGTCGCCGGCACCGAGATCAACGGCGCCCGCAGGTGGCTCAGGTTCGGCAGCAGCATCGGCGTCCAGCCCAGCGAGTTCGCCAAGGTGGCCCTGATCATCTGGATGGCCGCATACTGCGAGCGATGCGTCTGGAAGCGCCACCCGCACAAGGGCGGGCCGATGATGCGCACCGTCACGTGGGGCCTTCTCGTGCCGGGGGCCGTGGCCGGCGCGGCGAGCCTGCTCGTCCTGCTGGAGCCGGACTTCGGCGCCGCCGCGCTGATCGGCGCGCTCTGCGTGGGCGTCATGCTGGTGTGCGGCGCGAGGCTGCTCTACGTGCCACTGGGGATCACGGCGGCCCTGCCGCTGGTGGTGCAGAAGCTCATCATCGACGAGCCCTACCGCCTCCAGAGGGTGCTGACCTTCCTGAATCCCTGGCACGACCCCGACGGCACCGGCTACCAGCTCATCCAGAGCATGATCGCCATCGGCTCGGGCGGCCTGACCGGCAAGGGCCTGGGCATGGGCGTTCAGAAGCTGGGGTTCGTGCCGGCATCGGCGAACGACTTCATCTTCAGCATCCTGGCCGAGGAGCTGGGTTTCGTGGGCGGGATGGTCGTGCTTGCTATCTACGGGTGGATACTGTGGGAGGGGCTGAAGGTCGCCCTGCGGGCGCGCGACACGTTCGGCTTTGCCCTTGCCTTCGGCCTCACCTCGCTGATCGGCCTGCAGGCGGCACTCAATATCGCCGTCGTCACCGGGAGCGTGCCCACCAAGGGCCTGAGCCTCCCGCTCGTCAGCGCCGGTGGATCGAGCCTGTTCATGACCCTCTGGGCGGCGGGCATACTGGTCAACATCGCGCGCTCGGAAGAGACGCCGAGCCGCGTCGAACTCACCCCGTGGTACACCGATATCCCGGCCTACGAGCACACCTTGCGCGCGACCTCGCGCAAGGCGCTGGCGCGGGCGCACGCGCTCCTGACGAGCGAGCTTGGGAGGAAACGTTGAAGGCGACGCGCGCGAACGCAGGAGCGGAACTCAGGGTCGCCTTCGCGGGCGGCGGCACGGGCGGGCACATCATGCCTGCGGCCGCGGTAGCGGAGGCGCTCGGTGAGCTCGTCCCGGGCGCGCGGTGTCTGTTCCTGGGCACCTCG
>CAZXDF010000391.1:0-4276 GCA_964639345.1 uncultured candidatus Brocadiaceae bacterium
GAACTGGCGTACGCCTGTGGCGTTCGCCGCGTCCTTGGCTGGTCCTCCGGTCGGGGCTCCGCCCCTCCCTCCAGACCAGCCAGCGAGGGAACCCCTTCCAATTCTCTCATAACAACTGGCACAAGAAGCGGGAAGGGGTCAAATGACGGGTCGAGGAGTTCCACTCACTCAGGGTAGCGGAGGCGTCTCGCCTCCGCCGCCGCCGAGACGGCGGCGCTACCCATGGGGGTGTGGCAGTCGCACCCCTCAAAGCAAGGTTGACAAAGCACTAGCTGCAGCGGCGCAGGACCAGTAGCGTGATGTCGTCGTGCTGCGGGGCTTGGTGGGCGAACTCCCGGAGTGCCTCGAGCACGCCGTCGAGCAATGCGCCGGCGGGCGCGTAGGGATGATGGCGGACCACGGCCTCCAGACGTGCGCTGCCAAAGAAGTCTCTATTCACATTGACGGCGTCGGTCACACCGTCGGTGTAGAGTATTAGAGTATCGCCGGGGGCCAGTGCGACCCGGTGGAGGCGGTAATCACTGTCCTGCGAGACTGCCAGGGGCAGGCCGGCCGATTCGAGGTTGCGCGTCTGGCCATCGTGCAGCAGGATGGGAGAGTTCTGGCCGGCACTCGCGTAGGACAGACGGTGCCGAGCCGGATCGAGTGCCGCGCACAGTATCGTAACAAGACCTTCCGACGGCCCCCGGGCCGAGACCATGGCGGAGTTGACCTCCCTGAGGACACGCCCGGGCGCCGGAAGGTAGAGCGCCGCCGCGCGGGCTGCAACAACGACACCGTACCCCTGCCGGTTCTCCATGATTGCATCAGTGAACGGGTGTCCGTGCGGTGCGAAGTATCGACAGATACGCGGCCAGGCCCCGGCGCCGTGCCCTTGTCAAACGGCCGCTCGATTGGTATCGTCTTGTCACGGCCCGGGTGATTCGCCGGGCCGATAGACCGTCAACCTGACCTACTGAGAACTGGAACTGCCATGGCGCCAAAGACTGACTCGACATCGCGGCCCAGCCCCATCCCGGAGTTCACCCTCATCGCAGTCGGGCTGGGCGTCCTGCTCTCGCTCGTAATGTGCGCTGCGAACACCTACGTGGGGCTCTACGCCGGGATGACCGTATCCGCCAGCATCCCTGCGGCGGTCATCTCCCTGGGCATCCTGCGCGGCGTCCTCCGAAGGGGGACCATCCTCGAGAACAACATCGTGCAGACCGCCACGTCAGCGGGCGAATCCATAGCTGCCGGCATCATCTTCACGGTCCCTGCGCTCCTGATAACCGGGATATGGACGGACTTCCACTACTGGCAGACCACCCTGGTGGCGTTGCTCGGCGGGCTGCTGGGCGTGCTCTTCATGATCCCGTTGAGGCGGGCGCTCATAGTCGAGGACAAGGAACTCGTCTACCCGGAAGGGGTCGCGTGCGCCGAGGTGCTGAAGGCCGGCGAGGAGCGCGGGACGGGCATCGTTCTCGTGCTCATGGGACTGGTGCTCGGCACGGTGTTCAAGCTGCTCATCTCGGGGTTCTCATTCATCAAGGACACGCTCGAGGGCGCTGTACGCCTCGGCAAGACGGCCGTCTACTTCGGGAGCAACATGTCCCTCATGCTTGTCGGGGTTGGATACATCGTGGGCCCGAACATCGCGACTCTCATCTTCATCGGGGGCGCGATCGGCTGGGTGCTGGGGATTCCCATCTACGGGCTGGTTTACGGGCTACCTGATGGGACATTGACCAATGCGTTCCACGACATCTGGAGCACGCAGATACGCTACATGGGCGTGGGGGCCATGGTGGTCGGCGGCGTCTGGTCCATAATCAAGGTGCGCGGGAGCATCGTCCGGGGGTTCCGGGGCGCTGTGCTCGGCTACCGGGCGGGAGAAGCCGAAGGAGTCGAGAGGACCGACCGGGACGTTCCGTCAAGGCTGATCGGCCTGGGCCTGATCGTGGTCGCCATCCCCATCTTCATCCTGTACCGCCAGATGACGGGCGGGACAGGCACCGGCCTGGTCGCCGGAGTCGCCATGATAATCGCCGCATTCTTCTTCGTCGCCGTCTCAAGCTATATCGTGGGCCTCGTGGGCAGCTCGAATAACCCGGTCTCCGGCATGGTCATCATCACCGTGCTCTTCGCCTCGGTCCTCCTGCTCGCCTTCGGGATGACCGGAGCGCGGGGCGCTCTGGCGACGCTCCTTGTGGCCGGCGTGGTCTCGTGCGCCGCCTGCACCGCTGGTGACGTGTCGCAGGACTTGAAGACCGGCCATCTGCTGGGAGCCACGCCGTGGAAACAGCAGCTCGCCCAGATGATCGGCGTGGCGGGCGCGGCGTTCATCATCGTCCCCGTCCTCACCGTCCTGCATAAGGCCTACGGCATCGGCACGGGCGAGCCCGGCGCGCTGGCGGCGCCCCAGGCATCCCTGTTCGCAAGCATCACGAGCGCCATGTTCGACGACGGGACGCTGCCGTGGAACATGGTGGCCATCGGCGCCGGTGTCGGGATCGCGCTGATCGGCATCGACGAGGTCCTGAGGAGGCGGGGCTCCGCGTTCCGGACCCACGTTATGCCCGTTGCGGTCGGAATCTACCTGCCGTTTACCCTTGCTGTCCCGATCCTGATCGGCGGCGCCGTGAGGGTCCTCGTCGGGAGGGCGGCGAGGCGCAGGGCAAAGGACCGGTCTCAAGGGAGGGCGGACGATACGATCCGCCGCGGGGTGCTGTTCAGCTCCGGGCTCATCGCAGGTGAGTCCATCATGGGCATCCTCCTCGCCGTCATCATCGTGGCGGGCGCCACAGTGCCGGTCACGATCATCGAGAGCAACGTCGTCTCGCTACTGGCGTTCGCCGGGGCCATCGCCGCCGTTGTCTACGTGACAATGCGGGGCGACAGGAAAGGCGTCAGCGGTTAGCAGCCTGCCAAAAGAAGCTGCAGGGGCACGGCACGCACCCGCCAGGAACGGCAAGGCGATTCAACCACGAAGAACACGAAGAGCACGAAGGAAGAACCTGCTGGAAGTGAGCAGTCAGCAGTGGGCGGTAAGCGGCAGGCAGTTGCAGTCGCCGGCACCTAAGGTCTCAGCGTTATCATCTGCTTTCGTTTCTTCCTGGCTTCCTCATGATTCTTGCCGTTCGGCGTCCGTCTTCGTGTGCTTCGTGCCCTTCGTGGTAAGCCAGAGCCGGGCACGGCACGTGCGCGCTCTTGTCGGGCGCCGGCCTTTTGCTATGATAGCCTTGCCGGGTGAGGCAAGCGTGTGAATGCGCACGGCAACTTGACGGCCGGGAAGCCGAGAGTCGTTGGCAAGGAGATGCGACCCCAGGATGCTGGCCAAGGTCCAGAGCATGGGCGTGTTCGGCATAGACGCCTACGCGGTGGAGGTCGAGGTCTTCGTTGCCAAGGCGACGCTGCCGAAGATGACGCTTGTGGGGCTGCCGGACGCAAGCGTCAAGGAAAGCAGCGACCGGGTGAAGGCGGCCCTGAGGAATTCCGGCTACACCCTGCCCCCGCGCGCCATCACCGTCAACCTCGCCCCGGCCGACCGCCGCAAGGAGGGGCCGGCCTTCGAGCTTCCCATCGCGCTGGGTCTGCTGGAGGCGATGGATGTCTTCCAGCCGGCCATTGAGGACCTCTACGCCGTGGTGGGCGAGCTGGCGCTGGACGGGCGGGTGCGAAAGGTCAACGGCTGCCTTCCCATGGCGTTGGCCTGCCGGCGGGCAGGGCTGCGCGGTTTCATCGTGCCCATCGACAACGCAAAGGAGGCGGGTGTGGTGCGGGGGTTGGACGTCATACCCGTCTCGCACCTGACCGAAGCCATCGGCTTCCTCAGCGGTTCTCTCCCCATAAAACCCATGGAGGTGGACGCGGAGGAGGTATTCCGGCAGGCTCGCCGGCATGACGTGGATTTCGCAGACGTGCGCGGCCAGCGACATGCCAAGAGGGCGCTTGAGATCGCCGCCGCGGGCGGACATAACGTGCTGATGGTAGGGCCGCCCGGCGCGGGCAAGAGCATGTTGGCGCAGAGGCTGCGCACGATCCTGCCTGCCCTGACGCTGGAGGAGTCGCTGGAGACCACGCGCATCTACAGCGTGAGCGGCCTGCTGGAGGCCGACCGTCCGCTGCTGGCCGTGCGTCCTTTCCGCGCGCCTCATCACACGATAAGCAACGCGGGGCTCGTGGGCGGCGGCTCGCACCCGAAGCCGGGCGAGATCAGCCTGGCCCACCACGGGCTGCTGTTTCTGGACGAACTGCCCGAGTTCAACCGGTCCGCCCTCGAGTCCCTGCGCCAGCC
>CAZXDF010000392.1:0-25877 GCA_964639345.1 uncultured candidatus Brocadiaceae bacterium
ATCTGACGCAGATGGGCCAGATCCCGCTTCTGTCCCGCCCCCAGGAAATCGCCCTGGCCAAGCGCATCGAGATCACCCGCAAGCGGTTCCGCAAGCAGATCCTCCAGTTCGCCCCCTGCATCGAGGAGTGCGTCAGCACGCTGGAGGAGGTGCAGGGCGGGAACGTGCCGTTCGACCGCACGCTGAACGTGGCAGCCGTGCCCGAGATGGAGAAAGACGCCCTGGTGGCGCGCCTGCCCCAGAACGTTTCCACAGTGCGCAAGCTCCTGGACCGCAATCGCGGGCAGTGGAAGACTCAGCGCACGAAGGGCGGCGACGGCAGGGTGGCGATGCTGCGAGGCATCCAGAACCGCTGCCGCAAGGCGCAGTTCCTGCTTGAGGAGCTGGGCATCCGCACGCGCAAGATCCAGCCGCTCATGAACATGATCAACGACATGTACGCGCGCGCCAAGACGGTGTGGCAGGACCTGGAGGGCCTGGACGGCCAGCGCGCCCACCGGGCGAAAAAGCGCGGCCTGGAGGCGGAGATCCGGCACATGGAGGACCTCCTGTGCATGCCATACGGCGTCTTCGTTCAACGCGTGGAGCTCACCCGCAGCGTCCACCAGAACTACGAGAGGGCCAAGCAGGAGCTCTCCGGCGGCAACCTGCGCCTGGTGGTGAGCATCGCGAAGAAATACCGCAACCGGGGCTTGAGCTTCCTGGACCTCATCCAGGAGGGCAACACGGGCCTTATGCGCGCCGTCGACAAGTACGAGTACCGCCGGGGGTTCAAGTTCAGCACCTACGCCACGTGGTGGATCCGCCAGGCCATCACCCGCTCCATCGCCGACCAGGCTCGCACGATCCGCATCCCCGTCCACATGATCGAGACCATGAGCAACATCCGCGAGGTGATGAAGCGCCTGGCCCAGCGGCTCGGGCGCGAGCCCTCGCTCGAGGAGATCGCCGTGGAGGCCGACCTGACCGTTGCCGAGACCCGGCGCGTGCTCAAGATCAGTCGAAAACCCATCAGCCTCGACCGCCCCGTGGGCGACAGCGAGGAGAGCTCCTTCGGCGAGTTCATCGAGGACGAGACTGCCGAGTCCCCCATCTCCGTGGCCACCCAGGAGATGCTAAAGGACAAGATCGACACCGTCCTCCAGACCCTCACCTACCGCGAGCGCGAGATCATCAAGCTGCGCTACGGCCTGGGAGACGGCTACACCTACACGCTGGAGGAGGTCGGGCGCATCTTCAACGTCACGCGCGAGCGCGTGCGCCAGATCGAGGCCAAGGCCATCCGCAAGCTCCAGCACCCGGTGCGCAGCCGAAAACTCGAGGGGTTTGTTGAAGGTCTGATCGATTCCGCGTAGACTATGAGGCCTCTCGGCGAGGTGTTTCGCCATGATTGGAAGGAAGGCCAGGCTGGCCCATGCGGATGAGATCGCAGCGTAAACGGTATGACCTTAAGGCGCTATTGCAGAACCCGCTCCGTCGGCCCGAGGCCGAGCGAGGGCGTCGAGGGCAAGGAGGCCCAAGCAGGCGATTCAAGGGCCAGAATCGCCGATGCAGGCCGACACAGCCATTCGGCGCTCGCAGCCGACCGAAGCCAGGATGGGGTTTTACAATAGCGCCTGAGCGCGGCCACGTCCCCCGGCGCGGCGGGCGGCGCTCTGCAGGGCCCGGCTCCTTGGAGTCCGGGCCTTTTTTCATGTCACCTCACTACAGGCTCCCGACGGAATAGGCGGCGCTAAACGATGGGCATCAGGCAATCGCTCGAACAGATCATGGCCGTGCAGAAGTTCAACGCGCAGATCCAGCAGGAGGAAAGGGACAAGAACGCCCTCTACCTCGACGTCGACGAACAGAACAAACTCATCGAGGGCCTCACCTTGCGCCTGGACGAGGGGCACCGGAATCGGATTGAGTCCCAGAAACAGACGGATTCCATGGAGCTGAAGGTCCTCGAGGCCCAGGCGACCATTGTCAAGCTCGACACTCAGCTCAACGTCACCAAGCGCCAGGACGACTACGACACCATCCTCCAGAGCATCCTGAGCCACAAGGCCGACATATCCCGGTGGGAAGACTCGGCGCTGGAACAGATTCAGAAGACCGAGGACCTCCAGCGGGAGGAGTCCGACCTGGCCTCGCAGATCGAAGCCCAGAAGCAGACGCTCCGCGACCTGGAAGAAAGCGTGGCAGAACGGGCCGCCGCGCACGAGGCGCGCATCGCCGAGCTTAGCCGGGAGCGCGACGCCCTGCGCGCAGAGATCGACGAGAACATCCTCGCCCAGTACGAGCGCCTCGCCGACCGCCGTGGCATCACGGCGCTCGTGCCGGCAAAGGACAGGATCTGCAACGGGTGCTTCAGCCTGATCACGAAGCAGACCCTGGTCCTGCTAATGCGCGACGCGGAACTGGTGACCTGCACGAGCTGCAGCCGGATGCTGATGCTGGTGGACGAAAGCCTCGTACCGGACGACGAAAACACGTCGTCCGGAATGACGAATGACTAATGCCTAATGACGAAACGATGGCTCCAAATGCCAGTCCAGGCAGTTGCAACACGGTTGGCCCAGATCAGCAACGGGTAGCCGGGGCGTCTCGCCCCGGATTCGGCCAAGGAGAGCGCCCGATGGCGGGCGAGACGCCCGCCCTACCCATGGGGACATATCCTGCATGAAATTGCCAGCCATTTGAGCGGCAAATGCGCTGGTGATCGGCTATAATGGTGTTCGGGGAAAGTATCTGCCGCATAGTGCGCCTTGGATCAAGAAAGGCGAAGGGGGCGAACCATGAGATGGCACATTTCACGCGGCCTGTCTGCCCTCCTGTTCTCCGTCCTGTTGGCGTGCCCGTTGGGCACCTGGGCCGGAGAGATACACGACGCAGCCGAGCGCGGCGACGTACCCAAGACGAAGGAACTTCTCGGTGCCAATCCGGAGCTTGTGAACGCAAGGGGCAAAGAGGGAAATACGCCCTTACACTATGCGTGCGACGAGGGACACACAGATATAGTTGAGCTGCTGCTTGCGAACGGAGCGGACGTCAACGCTTGGGACTTCCTCCAAAGGAGACCTCTGCACGAAGCCGCACGGCGAGGACACAAGGAATCCGTGGATCTCCTGGTCAAGGGGGGAGCGGACTTGGGCGCCAAGGATATGATTGGCTGCACGGCACTTCATGAGGCCATCTTCTGGGGCCACAAAGGCGTAGCCAAGCTTTTTCTTGCCAAGGGGCAACGACTGGACATTCACAGCGCGTCTGGCCTCGGAAGGCTGGACGTGGTCTCGGAGCTATTGCGTAGAGACCCTGTCGTGGCAAATGCGAACGGTCCAATCTGGGGCGAGCGGCCCCTTCATTGGGCGGCATGGATGGACCAGACTGAAGTGGGCGAACTGCTGCTCAAGAGGGGCGCCGATGTGGACGAAGGGGCTTGGCGTGGTCCTGGTACCCCGCTTCTCTGGGCGGCCTGGAAAGGCCACAACAGGATGGTGGAGCTTTTCCTGGCAAACGGGGCGGACGTGAACGCCGGTCTATCATTCCTTGGAACCCCCTTGCACTGGGCCGCCGGCAGGGGTCATAAAGACGTGGTGAAGACCCTGCTGGCCAGCGGCGCCGATGTGAATGCCGACACAGGGGTGTTTGGGACGCCGTTGCACTGGGCAGCAGGAATGGGCCATGAGCAAGTTGCTGAAATCCTCCTTGCGAAAAGCGCTGACATCAACGCCGGCACAGCTTTCTTCCTTATGCCGCTACAGGCTTTTGCCGAGGGGATCGGCGGGGAGTTGTGGGTGAGGAGACGCATTGAGTCTATAGCAATCGATGCTAACGTCAAGCCTTACGAGTCAGCAACGCCGTTCAACTGGGCGGACGAGGAAGGCCAGGAGATACCGACAAGCATGATGGAGTTCTCATCGGGGCTTCAGAAGAAGGAGGGGCTGGGCTTCACGCCGCTGCACTGGGCTGCGGCAATGGCACACAAAGATGTTGCCACCCTGCTGCTGGCTAAAGGAGCCAACGTTGAGGCGAGCGCAGAACGCTTCGGCAGGCCCTTGCATTGGGCAGTGCTGAGCGGGAGCAAAGAGTTGGTTCGATTGCTGCTGGCACACGGAGCCAAAGTCGATACCAAGCAAAACCCCTTTGGCACCCCGCTCCAATGGGCAGCGCGAGAAGCTCACAAAGCTGCGGCCGAAACGCTTCTGGCTAAGGGGGCAAACGTCAGTGCAAGGGATGCCAAGGGGAAGACCGCGCTACATTTGGCAGCGCTCTACAATAGGGCTAGTATGGCTGAACTGCTGCTCGCCAACGGTGCCTATCTCAACGCCAGGGACAAGAAAGGTCGCACGCCCCTGAGCATAGCGAGAGAAAGGGGCAGCGAAGAGTTGGTGGACCTGCTCACGAAGCACCGGGTGGAGGAATAGGGCGAGGGGGCGGTGGCTGGGCCGTGATCTGTGGGAATCTGTGTCGAAATGCTTTGCCGGCTTTGGCAGCTAACCGAGCAGCGCAAGGTTGTCGCGGTGGATGATTTCGTCGTAGTACTTGTGGCCGAGGGCGGACTCGATCCGGCTGGTCTTGAGGCCCTTGATGCGCGCGATGTCGGCCGATGAGTAGTTGCTCAAGCCCCGAGCGAACTCTTCGCCCCCCGGCCCGACGATGCGCACGACGTCCCCCGGCCCGAACTCGCCCTCGACGGCCGCCACGCCGCTGGGCAGGAGGCTGCGGCCCCCCTCGCACAGGGCGCGCCGCGCGCCCGCGTCCACCACGACGCTGCCGCGCGGGCGGCTGGTGAAGCGTATCCACCTCTTGCGGCTCCGCAGGCGCTTCTCCGCCGGCACGAATAGCGTCCCCACACGCTCGCCCGCCATGATGCGCGTGAGCACCTGCGGGTCACCTCCGTCGGCGATCACGGCGGCCTCCCCCGCCTCCACGGCGATGCGGGCGGCCTCGAGCTTGCTTCCCATGCCCCCGAGGCCGAGCGGCGTCTTCTCCTCGCCCGCCAGTCCGATCACCTCGTCGCTCACCTCCCTGACAACGTCCGCCACGGACTGCCCGCCCGGCGCCGGAGTATCGTGCAGGCAGGTGATCGCCTCCGGGCAGGGCCGCGTCGCATAGAGGCCCGGCACGCTGGTGAGGAGGATGAGCGCCTCGGCGCGAATCAGGTGCGTGACCAGGGCCGCCAGCACGTCGTTCTCGCCGAACTTGATCTCGTCGGTGCTGACCGTGTCGTTCTCGTTGATGACCGGTACGCAGCCGAGGCTGAAAAGCTCGTGAATCGTGTTCGCGGCGTTGAGGTAGCGGTCGCGGGCGTCGAAGTCCTCGCGCGTCAGAAGGACCTGCCCCGCGTGCATCCCGTGGCGATGCAGGGCGGCCCCGTAGAGAACCATCAGGTCGGTCTGGCCAATGCTGGCCGCGGCCTGGAGGCCTGGGAGCGTGCGCGGCCGGGCGGCGAGGCCGAGCTGGCCCATGCTGGCCGCGATGGCCCCGCTGGAGACGAGCGCCACCTGCCGGCCGTCCTGGACCAACCGCGCGATCTGATCGCCGAGCGCCCCCACCCGGCCCGCGTCCAGCAGCGCGCCGCCGCCGGTCAGCACGCTGGTGCCGACCTTCACCACGATGCGCCGCGCGCCCGTGAGGTAGCGCGCCCGAAGTTTTTCGCTCGCGTCCATCGCTATTACCGGGCACGGCATGCCGTGCCCCTACCGGATCGGACCGCTGAAGAAATCCAGGGCTTCAAGGTCGACGCGGAGCTGGCGGGTTTGCTCCGCCGTCATTCGCGGGAGCGGGCCGCGGGGCCGGCCGGTCTCCATCCCGCGCATTCTCATTATCTCCCGCGTGGCGCCGAGCATGGGATACTTGCGCAGCAGGAGGTGGATTACGCTGAACTGGCGGCGCATGAGGGCCTGCGCGGCCTCGAGCTCACCCGCCCTGTAGTGCCGGTATACGCCGACGGCGATCTCCGGCATGTAGTTATACGAGGTGGCTATGGAGCCGCGGGCGCCGAGCGTGAGGGCCGGCAACAGGAACTGGTCGGGGCCGATGAGCATGCTGATCCGGTCCCCGTAGAACTCCGCGATCCGGCCGAAGATTTCCAGGTTCATACCGCTGAACTTCATCCCCACCAAGCGGGGAATCTCCGCGAAGTGGTCCGTGAATATCTGCGTCGTGAACTCTGCCTTGGTGGCGCTCTCCAGGTAGTAGAGAAGGAAGGGTAGATCGGCGGCATCGCTGATGGCCCGATAGTGGTCGGCCGCCGCCTCCGGCCCGACGACGAAGTAGAACGGCATGACCGAGCTAACCACATCCGCGCCGATCCGTGCGGCGCGCTGCGCCAGCTCACAGGCCTCGCGGGTGGATGCGGCTCCGACCTGCGCGATGACCGTCGCCTTGCCGCTGACGATCTTCACCACGGCCTCCAGGTATCGGCATCTCTCCTCCGCCGTCTGGAGCACTCCCTCCCCCGTGCTCGCGCCGACGAAGAAGCCCGTGCAGCCGGCCTCGATGTAGAAGGCGAGCTGCTCCTCCAGGCCGGCGGTCGTCACCTCACCGTTCTCGTCGTAGTTGGTGACCAGCGGCGGCATCATTCCCTCAAGTCTCAACATGTTACGTCCCCTTGTGAAAGCCGTGTCGGTAACCGACGCGCGGGCAATGTGCGTGGCCTCGGCGGCGGACTAACAGTGTAATTGCATGCGCCGGAGTAAGGTACAGCGGGTCCGCCGGAGCAGGCTGCTCTGTCCCCTCAATCCTTTCCGAGCGCCTCTGGGCGACTACGGATATCCTCAATTGCCTCTTCCGCTTTCCACCGAACGTGACGTTTGGGACTCTTCGCGGCTTTCCTCAACGTGGGCAGTGCTGGTGATCCGAGCTGGCCAAGCACCCAGACTGCCATCACCGCAACATCGGCATCGTCATCATCAAGCGCAGTTGCGAGTGCCGCGATCACATCGTGTGAGGAGCAGCCCAGACGGCCTAGCGCCGCAGCACACTCGTAGCGTACCCACTCATACCGATCTTCCATTCCGTCGAGCATGGCTGCAAGGATATCCTCTGACGACACCCCGATTATGCCCAGGCTGTATGCCGATGACGAGCGCACGTATTTGCTCTCGTCGCGCCTGAGTGCGTGCGTTAGCGTGGACAGTACCTCGTTCGAGTCGGCGCCGATTTTCCCCAGGGCGATCACTACCGTCTGCCTCTCGCCGCCGCTGACCTCCCCGTAGACATCAAGTAGGGGCGGGGCAGCGCATCTGGCTCTTGGACCAATTCTTCCCAAGGCACAGGCTGCCGACGTGCGGCCGTCTGGATTCTTCAAGCCTTCGATCAGCGGCGGAACAAGCACCTCAACTCCCGCAGCGTCCACCAATTCCTGCAATGGCCCCCACTCGGGCATTTCGCGCAAGTCGGATTCAGATCGATTCAGAACGGCCCACAGCCTGTCACCTTTCAGCACTTCCGGCACTGCTTCTTCTGCCATCCGAGCGTAGCGGGCCTTGGTCTCGTCCTTCGGCGTGGCAGTGTCCTCACGACCTTCAGTTGCGGTCGCGCTGTTCGGAGCATACTCGACGGGCTCCAGGCGTCCGCAGCCCAAAAGGATAGCCGAGAATAACGCGGTAAGGACTGTCCGTAACATTGGGGCTCTCCCTCCCTTAGACAACAGTCTAATGGCATGCGCCAGAGCTTATCAACCCTTCGCAACGCCTGCGTCGTGGCAGGAGGCTTCGCTGTGCCGACGAAGCTAGGGGCGCGGGCGCGGCCCCGGGCAAGAAGCCGACCCCGCGCTCAGGCCGTCGCCATGAGCTCGCGCAGGCGCTCGGCCAGGCCCGGGCCGTCCAGGCGCAGGGCCGCGAGCTGCTCATCGCGGGTGGCGTGGGGCACGAACTCGTCCGGCAGGCCGGCCCGGCGCACGTGCCGCATGGGAACACCCCGCTCGGCCAACATCCCCAGCACGGCGGCCGCAAAGCCCCCGGCCGGCGCGTGCTCCTCGGCAACGAGCACGGCCCTGTGCTCCGCGACCGTGCTGAGGATCGTCTCCTCGTCCAACGGCTTGGCGAAGCGGGCATTGATCACCGCGACGTCCTTGCCGTCGCGCTCGGCGAATTCCTCGGCCGCCTCCACCGCCCGGCGCACCATGGAACCGTAGGCGATGATCGCACCATCGGTCCCACGCCGCAGGACCTCCGCCCGTCCGAGTTCAAGCTCTTCCGGCGCCCCGGCCAGCGGAGGCGGCGGGGCTTCCCTCGGGTAGCGGATGGCGCAGGGGCAATCCTGCTCCAGGGCCAGCCGGAGCATGGCCCTCAGCTCCCCGTCGTCGCGCGGCGCCATGACCACGAAACCCGGCATGGAGAGGAAGAGCGCCAGGTCGTAGCAGCCGTGGTGCGTCGCCCCGTCGCTTCCCACTAGCCCGGCGCGGTCCACGCAGAAGACCACCGGGGCCCGCTGGAGCGCTATATCGTGGAAGACCTGATCGAAGGCCCGCTGGAGGAAGGTCGAGTAGATGCACAGGACCGGCCGCATGCCCCCGGCGGCGAGCCCGCCGGCAAAACCCACGCCGTGCTGCTCGCAGATGCCCACGTCATGGAGCCGAGCGGGGAAGCGTTCGCCGAAGGCCGCCAGGCCAGTTCCGTCGGGCATGGCCGCCGTGACTGCCGCAATGCGTTCGTCGTGCTCGGCAAGTTCCGTCAGAACCTCGCCGACCACCTGGGAGTATGACCGTGCCCCGGGGGCGACGCCCGATGCCCGCTCTTCCGACTCCCCCCCGTCCGGCGGGGTTCGCTCCAGGACCTTCCCGTCCCTCATCTTGAATCCACCGCTGCTGTGGAAGCGCCTGGGGTCGTCGCTGGCGGGCGGGAAGCCCCTGCCCTTTTCAGTGAGCACGTGCAGCAGCACCGGCCCGCGCCGGCGCCGCAGGTCCCGGAAGGCGTCGATCAACTCACCCAGATCGTGCCCGTCCACCGGGCCGAAATAGTTGAAGCCCAGCTCCACAAACAGCCCACCCGGAGTCAGGGTCGTCTGAAGCCCTTCCGCCACGCGGGTGAGCAGCCCCTCGAGGCCCTCCTGGGCGTGCGGCCAGCGGCTGAGGAGGTTATGGAACTCTTGCTTGACGCCCAGGTAGGGGGCGCTGGCGCGGACCTTGTTCAGGTAACGCGCGATGCCCCCGACGGAGGGCGAAATGCTCATCTCGTTGTCGTTCAGCACCAGCAGCAGGTCCACGCCGAGTTCGGCGGCGTGGTTCATCGCCTCGAAGGGCATGCCGCTGGCGATAGCCCCGTCGCCTATGACCGAGACCACGCGCGGCGCATCCCCGCCCCCGGGGCCCCTCGCCCCCAGGGCGCAGGCCAGCCCCAGCCCGGCGCTCACGCTCGTGCCGGTGTGGCCGAAGTTGAACAGGTCGTATGGGCTCTCGGCGGTGTTGGTGAAGCCGCTCACGCCCCCGGCCTGCCGAAGGGTCTGGAAGGAGTCGCGCCGGCCCGTCAGGATCTTGTGCGCGTAGCACTGATGGCTCACGTCCCAGATGAGACGGTCCCTCAGGAAGTCGAAGCAGTAGTGCAGCGCAATGGTCAGTTCCACGACGCCGAGGTTGCTGGCGAGATGCCCGCCCCGGGCGGACACCACCTCCAAGATCAGACTGCGCACCTGCCCGGCCAGCTCGTCCAGGTCGGCCTTGTCCAGACGGCGCAGGTCCTCGGGTCCCTCGATTGAATCCAGCAACCGGTTCATTGTCTCAGGCTCTCGCAAAGCTTCTCCACCACTACCCGTCGCACCCGCTCGATGTCCCCCTCCAGCACACATCCAGCGGCGCTGCGATGGCCGCCGCCGCCGAATCCCTCGGCCACCGCACGCACGTCCACCCCGTCCGCCGAGGGTCGCCCGCGCAGGCAGACCTTGATCCGCCCCGGCGCTTCCGCCATCTCTTTCACCAGCGCTGAAACGCTCACGCCCCGGACCGAGACGGGCATCTCGGCGAAGCCCTGGGTGTCGGTCTCGCTCGCTTCGGTGCTGTCGAGCATCTCTTCGGTCAGCTCCATGGTGGCGATGCAGCCGCCCGCTTCGAGCTTCAGCGTGCCTAGCACCAGGGCCTGGAGGCGCACCGCTGACTCCGGCAGCGAAGAGTATATCTTCTCCGTCAGCTTCTGCGGCCGGCAGCCCGCCTCCACCAGCCGGCCGCATATCTCGTAGGCCGCCGGCGTCGTGTTCGGAAAGCTGAAACGGCCGGTATCGGTGAGGATGGCCGTGTAGAGGCTGTCGGCTATCTCCTTCGTGAGCGGGGCGCCGCCGGCCTCCAGGATCCTGTAGACGATCTCGCCCGAAGAGCTGGCGGCCGGGTCCACGTAGTTCAGGTCGCCGAACTGGGAATTCGTCGCATGGTGATCGATGTTGAGGACCGAGACGGCTTGATGAACATGCGCGGCGAGACAGCCGATCCTGTCCAGCGAACCGGTGTCGAGCACCGCGAGCACGAACCGCTCCGGCAGCTCCTGGGGCGAAGCCGCGCGCTCGGCCAAGCCCGGCAGAAAGTCATAGGTCACGGGAATCACCGAATCGAAGAAAGTCCGGCACTCCTGCCCCGCATCGCGCAACGCGTGCCACAGGGCAAGCGCCGCCCCCAGCGCGTCCCCGTCGATGCGCACGTGCGCGGTGACGACGACCGGCGTGGGGCCGGTGAGCAGCTCCCAGATCGCCTTCTCAGAAGATGTCCCCGACTTTTCGATTCCGCGGCCCTCCTTCCGACTCGCTCCAAACGGCTGAGAAACACAACAGGCGCGCCGATCCACACGCCGACCCGCGCGCCTCACTCCGCTGCCGCCAAGGCCCGCTACTGTCTGCGCACCTCGGGGTCGCGCCACTCGTCCCCGCCGTCCCTCCGGCCGATCCCGCGGCCTCCGGCGCCGCCCACCGTCACCGCCGGATCGTCCCAACTGTCCGGCCGGATCAACTCCGTGATCAGCGTGGCCAGGCCTAAAGCCCTTTCCTGGGATGACTGGTAGCCGCCGCCAAACCCGCCATCACAACGGTAGCCGCGATTGCCGCCATAGCCGCCCCGGCCTCTGCCGCTCTGGGCGAACCCGCCGCCATAGGCCCCGCCGGAGCCGCCCCAGGCCTGGGCCAGCGTGGACGTGCGTCCGGCCGCGGCGTCAGCGTCATGCCCGTTCACCAGCAGATCGCGCACGTCATATCCACGCAGCTCGAAGCGCCCGATCTCGTCGTCGGGACGAACTTGAACGACGTTACCCTTCAGCGTCCACCCCAGCGCGACCTGCTCAAGCGTCAGGTCCAGCACCTGGCTGGCGCGAACACGCTTGAGCCTCAGGCTCACCACCGTCACCCCGGCCCGCAGGTCCGCCGGGCGGTAGGCGAAATCCAGTCCCGTCGCCTCTCGCAGGTACTCGATCGCGTCCGCAACGGGCGTCGCATCGAAGTCGACGCTGATCGGACGCGAAAGCACGGCCCCGGGGCTGGCCGCGGGCCGTTCCGCGAGGGCCCTTGGGCCCTTGCGCACGGCGCCTCTCGATGCCCCTACAGGCCTCGGCGCGGGGGCCTCGGCCAGGGCTGACAACTGCGGCCGCTCGGCGCGGCCCCAGCCGGCAGCAACTGCCTCCCGCTCCTCCACCTCGCCCAGAACCGTCGTGACGCCCCCCACCGTCACGCGGGCCACCGAGCCCCGCGACACCACGAAAGCCCCGTGCTCGGTAACGACGCGCACCCGCGCGCCGCCCAGATGCACCTTCCCGGTGAGCACGGCTCCGCTGCTGAACACGAGCTCGTCCGCCGCCACCGCACTGCACAAGAGCACGGCCGCCACCGCCGCCGGCACTGCCCAATCGCGTCGCATCCTCATCGTCCCACTCCTTTCATAGCAGCCAGCAGGCGGAATCCCCCCCCGCCTTGCCGAACTACTCGCTCACCCCCGTTCATGGCCCGTCACCTGAGCCAGGATTCCCTAACCCCGTCCTTATAGACTTGAGCGGTATCTTCCGCAGTCAACCCGTATCGCTTGGCCACCGTGCTGCGCGCCCCATCGACGAGCCTCATCTGGGCGACCACACGCTTGGCCAGCAGCGCCTCCAGGTCTTTCTTCGTGTAACCGGGCGTGAGACCGGCCAGGGGGTAGTCCCTCTCGGCCCGCCTGCCTGCCCTGCGCTCGGCACGCACGAGCACCCTGAAGACCCGCTTCCTCTGCGTAAGGGAAAGCTGGAGCTTCGGCCTCGCGACCGGTTTCCCGGGCGTCGCGGCCGTTTCGTCCACCTTGGGCTCATCCGGCCTCCCGCCCGCCGGTCCCGCGGCCTTTATCAGCGTGACCTTGCCGCCGACCGCCACCTCCTTGACCCGCCACAGGGGAATGCTGAGGACCCCGTCTTCGGTTTCCACGCGCACGTAGTCGCTGAAAACCTCCACCTTGCCGACCAGCACCGCGCCGCTTTTCAAGACGGCGTGGTCGGCCCCGGCCGGGGCACACAACAGGCACCCTGCCAACGCGACGACGAACATCATCTTCCGCAGTGCCTTCATCCCTTTGCTACCTCCGCCTAAAGCCCGCCCGGAACGCCCCTGATTGTACCCCCCTCCGGCCCGGAGGTCAATCCCGCGCATCAGGCCCGTCCTCTTCCCGCGCGGCCGAGGCACAGCCCTCAAGCCGGGCGAAGAACTCGGCAACCTTCTCGAACTCCACCGCAAACGAGCCCAGCGGCCCTTCCGCCGGGAGGCCATGCCAGTCCGAACCGCCTGTGGCCACCATGCCGAGGTCGCGCGCCACCGTCTCCGCGTAGAACACCTCCGCGCTGTCTGCGCGCGGACGGTAAACCTCCAAGCCGTCCAGGCCCGCTTCCGCCAGCCGGCCAACCCAGCTGTCGAGCAACTCCATCCGCGGGTGCGCCAGCACGGCCAGCCCGCCGATCTCATGTATCAGCTCCACGCACTCCGTCGGGCCCAGCGCGCCCAGCGGCGCATAGACGCTTCCCGCCGCCCCGAGGTAGCGCGAGAAGGCCTGCGAACTGCTCCGGACGATGCCCCGCTCGACCAGCAGCCGGGCCAGCACCGGTCGGCCCACATAGCCGCACTCCTTCTGGGGCAGGTCGTCGGCGGAAATGTCCACCCCCAGTTGCCGGAGCCCCGCCACCATGCACGCGAGTTGGCGCCGCTTGAGCACGGCGATCTTCTCCAGCACACGCTCCAGGACCTCGCTCCCGGTATCGACGTCGTAGCCCAGGATGTGGATTTCCGCCCCGTCGTCGCCGTCTGCCGTCAGCTCCACTCCAGCCACCAGGCGCACGCCCGTGCCGTCGAGGCACTTGCCGAGCGGTTCCAGGCCGTCGATGACGTTGTGATCGGTCAGCGCGATGCAGTCCAGGCCCGCGCTGCAGGCCTGGCGCGCGACCTCCGCCGGGCCCGCCCGCCCGTCGCTGGAGGTGCTATGAACGTGAAGGTCGACTCCACCTGCCATGGCAGTGTCCTATGTGGTTACCTTTCCTTTCGTCCTCGGTCGTCGTCGGGAACCCGGGCCGGCCGCGCAGCCTGCGCGCTAGAACCCGGGACCACGGCCCTCAAGCAGGGCCTCAACGGCCGGGATGTCGGCGCGGCTGGTAAGGTCCAGCACCGGCTCGTCCGAGAAGAGAACCCGGAATGGCACGCTCTGGTCGCGGGCAAGCAAGGACACGGCGCTGGTCAGCTCGAGTTCGCCGCGCTCCGGATGGGGCTCGATGCGGCGGCAGGCCTCGAAGATGGCCGGCGTGAACCGATACAAGTTCATTCCCACCCACAGCCTGCCGTTTCGCTTGTACCGCTCCGGCTGCGCCGGTTTCTCCACGATCTCCACAAGCCGGCCGTCCGGCGCGGCCACGACCACGGCGAAGGCGCGGACGCGCTCCGGCGCGATGTTGCCGTCCCGGCCGAGCGCATCGGCGTCGAAGGCCACCGTCCAGCACTCTTCCCCCTCCCGCGCCGTCAGCTCGGCCAGGGCGCGGGGCGGGTAGAGGTTGTCGCAATTGACCATCAGAAAGGCCTCGCCCGCCGCGAACTGCTCCGCGGCCAGCACGGCGTCGGCCGTGCCCCGGGGCTCCCGCTGCACGGCCCAGCCCACCTCCGCGCCGCTGCGCCCGGTCGCCTCCCTCGCATAGTCCCTGAGTTCATCCCCGTCCGGGGCTATCACCAGGCACACGCGCCGCAACCCCGCCGCAAGCAAACCCCCCAGCACGTAGTCCAGAAAGGGACGCCCGCACAATGGAATGAGGGCCTTGGCGCCTTTTCCGGCAAGGGCCTGCGCCTCCACCGTCAGGCCGCCCGGGTTTCCCTCCTCGACCTGTCGGCGCATGCGCGTGCCCAGTCCGCGGGCCAGTATGACGGCCTTCTGCGTCGCCAAACCACTGCTCCTCTCGACCATCCGGCCCGCCTCAGCCATCAAGGGCGGGGCCGCCGGAGCCCTGCGGCACTCTCGCGTCACGTTCGCCGGAGGCCGGCAGCATGGCGTTGCCCCAGCGTTGCACGGGCACGGCCTCTCCGCTGGGCCGGTACCGGGGTTCGCTCCGGGCCGGATCAGCATACTTGCCCGGGAAGGTCTTCCAGCGGCGGTGGAACCACAGCCACTCGGCCGGCCGCTCGCGAATGAAGTCCTCGAGGAGCTTCGTGCAGCGCTGGGTGATCCGGAATACCTCTTGCCGCCGCGGCGCGTTCCTGTCCGGATATATCACTTCGGAGATCGACATGTGGAAGCGGTTCTTGCCGGGGACGCGCCGCGCGCAGACCAAGGCCACGGGCGCACCGGTGTAGATCGACATCCGCGCGACGCTCGTCACGGTCGAGGCAGGCCGGCCGAAGAACTCCACGAACATGCCACTGGACCGCGCGTCCTGGTCGATGAGGAGCGCGATGTTCTGTCCCTCGCGCAGGGCTTCAATTGCCCGACGCGTAGCGCCATTGATGTTGAGAATCCTTTGACCCGTGGATTCGCGGAGCCTGCGCAAGTACGTTTCCATCCATGGATTGCTGCGCGAGCGAGCGAAGCTCAATACGGGATAGCCCACGGCCGCGCTGGCGATGCCGCCCAGTTCCCATGCGCCCAAATGCCCAGAGACTAATATCACCCCCGTGCTGCGTTCGGACCCATCGAGCAGCTCCTCACCGCTGGTGGTCAGCAGCCCGTCAGCCTTGCCTTTCGACATGACTTGCATGAACTTCCGAAAGTCGAGGATCGATTCCGGCAACCATCGGTAACATTCCCACGCGACGGCCCGCGCCTGGGGCGCTGTCATCTCGGGGAACGCCGCCCGGATGTTCTGGATCATCTCCTTCTTGCGCGTCGACCGGTCAAGCAGGCGCCCCAAGTCGCCCATGCGTCGAGCAAGCCATCGCGCCACGCCCCATGGCAGGCATACGAGAAGCGCATCGGCTATACGCACGCCCACATACTGGAGCCAATGCCAAAACCTATTCTTCGGTTTGCCCAACGTACGACCTCCAGCCATGCACCATTCATGCTTTCATTCGATGGCGCCACACGCCGCCGAGGCAGCATCCTGAGCCATCCCTACTCTAAGCGAACCGGGCCGCTGATGCAACCGGCGCGGGCCTCCGTCGGCCCGTTCACCGGCCCTCCGGGGCCGACAGCAGTCTGCCCAGGAAACGCCCCGTATGGCTGCGGGGACACGCGGCGACATCCTCCGGGATGCCCGCGACCACAACCTCCCCTCCCCGGTCGCCCTCCTCAGGCCCCAGGTCGATCACGTAGTCGGCACACTTGATCAGGTCCAGGTTATGCTCCACCACCACGACGGTATGGCCGGCCTCGACCAGCGAATTGATGCAGGAAAGCAACCGCCTGATGTCATCCAGATGCAGCCCGACGGTCGGTTCGTCGAAGATCAGCAGCAGGTCGCTCTTCCTGCCCCCGGCCAGGTAGCCGGCCATCTTAAGCCGCTGGGCCTCGCCGCCGCTCATGGTGTTGGCGGGCTGGCCCAGCTTCATGTAGCCCAGCCCCACCTCGTAGAGCGGGCGCAGTCGGTTCCGGATGCTCGCCTCGCGCCGGAACGTCCGTATAGCCTGCTCCACGGTCAGCTCCAGCACGTCGTGGATCGACATGCCGTGATACTTGACGTCCAGGATGTCCTTGCGGAAGCGCCTTCCCCCGCACTGGTCGCAGGTCACGTAGACGTCCGCCAGGAACTGCATGTCGACCTGGAGGCTGCCGGCGCCCTCGCAGTTCTCGCACCGTCCGCCCGGGGTGTTGAAGGAGAACGCCCCGGCGCCCAGGTTGCGGATGCGGGCCTCCTTCGTGCCGGCGAAGAGCTGGCGCACGTGCGAATAGGCCTTGATATAGGTGACCGGGTTGGAACGCGGCGAGCGGCCGATGGGCGACTGGTCCACCAGCACCGCATCGTCCACCAGGTCGTGGCCCGTGATGCGGGCGTAGGCGCCAACCTCCTCGCCGTAGCCGCCAGGCTTGTGGCGCTTGACGGCCCCGTAGAGCGTGTCCTGAACCAGCGTGCTCTTGCCGCTGCCGCTCACGCCGGTCACGCAGGTGAACAGGCCCACCGGAAAGCCCACGTCGATGCCCTTCAGGTTGTGCTCCCGGCATCCTTTCAGCAGGACCATGCCGTCCGACGGGGGCCTGCGCCGCTCGGGCAGCGCGATCGAGATACTGCCCCGCAGGTAGGCGCTGGTCACCGAGTCCTCGCACTCGGCCAGCCCCTCCAGGGTTCCGGCGTAGACGAGATGGCCGCCCAGCTCGCCCGCGCCGGGCCCGATGTCGATCAGGTGGTCGGCGGCCTCGATGATGTCACGGTCGTGCTCGACCACCAGGACCGTGTTGCCCCGGTCGCGCAGGCTGCGGATGATGCCGATCAGGCGCTCGTTGTCGCGCGGGTGCAAGCCGATCGAAGGTTCGTCCAGGATGTAGAGCGTGTTCACCAGCGCCGAGCCCAGGCTGGTGGCGAGGTTCACGCGCTGCATCTCGCCGCCGCTCAGGGTGCGCGTGAGGCGGTCGAGCGTTACGTAGCCCAGGCCGATCCGCACGAGGTAGTCCAGGCGCGAGCGGATCTCGTTCAGAACCGTCTCGCACACCGAAAGCTCGTAGTCGGTGAGCTCGACCTCCTCGTGGAAGAACCGGTGGGCCTGCTCGATGGTCAGGGCGCAAAGCTCGGCGATGCTCCTGCCGCACACCCTTACGGCGCGGGCCTCGGGCCGCAGCCGCGTCCCCCCGCACTCGGAGCAGCTCGCGTAGCGCCTATACCGGCTCAGCAGCACCCGAACGTGCAGCTTGTATTTCCTCGATTCGAGCCACTGAAAAAAATCGCGCACGCCGTAAAAATGCTCCGTGCCCTCGTAGACGGCCCGCTGCTGGCGCTTGCTCAGCTCCTCCCACGGCACGTCCGTGGGAATGCCGGCCGCCTCAGCGCCGTCCAGCAACTGCTCCAGACACTCCTCGGTGGTTGCCGTCCGCCAGGGGGCGATCGCCCCCCCGGCAAGCGAGAGCCGCGGGTCGGGCACGACGCGCTGCAAGTCGACCTCGATCGTCGCCCCGTAGCCCGAGCACAGCTCGCATGCGCCCAGTGGGCTGTTGAAGCTGAAAAGCTGCGGGACCGGCTCCGGGAAGGTCCGGTCGCACCCGGCGCAGCGCCGCTCCTGGCTGAAGCGCAGCGCCTCGCCGTCGATCACCCTCACGATGCACCGGCCCCGCCCCAGCCGGTAACTGGTCTCCACCGCCTCGGCCAGCCGCTCCCTGGCCCTGTCCCCGACAACCAGGCGGTCGACCACTACCTCGACCTCGCCCCCGGCCGACAACTCGGGCACGTCGGCGCCCGTGATGTCCACGACCGAACCGTCCACCAGCAGACGCACGAACCCCATCTCGCGCAGCCGCTCAACCTGCTCGTCCGTGCTGAGCTTGGGCGTGAGCTGGATGATGAAGTTCACCATGAACCGGCTGCCGGCCGCCAGCCCCAGCACGGCGCCCGCGGCGGCCGTGACGGAATGGGCCAGCATCTCGCGGTCGCAATCCGGACAGAACACGTGGCCCACCCTGGCGTAGAGCAGACGCAGGTAATCGTTCAACTCCGTGGCGGTGCCGACGGTCGAGCGGCGGTTCTTCACCTGGTTGGACTGCTCGATGGCGATGGCGGGCGGGATGTTCTCGATGCTGTCGACGTCCGGCTCGTCCATGCGCTCAAGGAACTGGCGGGCGTAGGCGCTGAATGACTCCACGTAGCGCCGCTGGCCCTCGGCGTAGAGGGTGTCGAGCACCAGGCTCGACTTGCCGCTGCCGCTCACGCCCGTGACGCAGACGAACCGCCCGCGCGGGATGTCCACGTCGATGTTCTTCAGGTTGTGCACGCGCACCCCGCGCGCCCGGATCATGCCGCCGTCCGACGGTCCGCTGACGTCCCTGCCTTTGCGCGACTTGCCCATATTGCCCTGTTTGCGGACTGCGCCTATTACGCCAATCTAATCAGTATACCACGCGGACGGCGGGCCGTCACACGGATCAACAGGCGCCAACGACAGGACAAGGAACCGTGAGGAAGCCTGAAGACGACACGAATGAGGCAGCGGCAGAGTCATGCGTCGCGGCGGCCTGCCATCATCGGGGATCAGTGTGAATCTGTGTCAAGGGTCTCCCTCCGCTCGACGAGCTCCGCGATGGTGTTCCCGAGCACGGGGTGGTGAACGTCGGGGACGATCTCGCAGAGCGGCTCGAGCACGAAGGGGCGCTCGTGCATCCGGGGGTGGGGCACGGTGAGGCCGGGCTCGTCGATCACTGCATCGCCGTAGAGGAGCAGGTCCAGGTCGAGCGTGCGCGGGCCCCAGTGCACGGTGCGCTCGCGGCCGAACCGGTCCTCCATCTCGTGCAGGAGCGAAAGCAGCTCCCGCGCTCCGAGCGTTGTGCGCAGCTCCGCCACGCCGTTCAGGAACCGCCCTTGGGCCGGCCCGCCGACGGGCTCGGTCTCGCGAAAGCGCGACACCGCCGTCACCCGAACGCCCTCGCGCCGGCCGAGTTCTTCCAGCGCCACCCGCAGCGTCCCCTCCCGGTCACCCAGGTTGGAACCAAGTCCGATGTAAGCCGTGGTCTCGCCCACCGGACCCTCCCCTGAAAAGATCTTGACACAGATTGACACAGATCACGACGGATCAAGGCAGAACAGAATCCGGCGGGCCGTTGTCCTTATTGTCCGTTGCCCTCATTGTCCCTTGTCCTTATTGTCCGTTGTCCTAATCTGTGTTGATCAGTGTGAATCTGCGTCTATTCTTGTTCTTTGGCCGTGTCGCGGCCCTCGTGCTCCTTGCACATGGCGCGGTGGTCCAGAGGCCCGTGGCCGGAGCCGAAGGGCAACGCTTTTTCCAGCCCGCGCTGGACGGCGTCGCGCGCGCGCTCGATCGCGTCGGGCACAGCCATCCCGAAGCCGATATACGTTGCGATGGCGGACGCGTAGGTGCAGCCGGTGCCGTGGGTGTTCTCGGTCGCGATGCGCGGCCGAACGATCTCGCCGAAGTCGCGCCCGTCAAAGAGCAAGTCCACCGGCTCGCCTGCCAGGTGCCCTCCTTTGACCAGCACGTGCCTGGAGCCGAGACCGGCGATGCGCCGCGCGGCCTCGCGCATCTCATCGAGCGTCCCGACCCGCATCCCGGCAAGCACGCCGGCCTCCGAGAGGTTCGGCGTCGCCACGAGCGCCAGCGGCAGGAGTCGCGCGCGCAGGGTTTCTTCGGCATCGGCCTCCAGCAGCCGCGCGCCGCCCTTCGACACCATCACCGGGTCCACCACGAGCCGGTCGATCCCGTGGGCGCCCAGGCGCTCGGCCACGACCTCGACGATGGCGGCGGTGCCGAGCATGCCGGTCTTCGCCGCGTCCACGCCGATGTCGGAAGCGACGGCGTCGATCTGCTCCGCCACGAACTCCGGCGGCACCTCATGCACGGCGGTTACGGCGAGGGTATTCTGGGCGGTGAGCGCGGTAAGGGCGCTCATGCCGAAGCCGCCGAGCGCGGTGATGGTCTTCAGGTCCGCCTGAATGCCCGCGCCTCCCCCGCTGTCGCTTCCGGCGATGGCCAGAATCCGCGGCCTCATTTCACCCATCGTTTCCTCGCCCCTGCGCTGTCCTCGTCCTGGTTGTCGCGTAGTCCGCCGGGAGCCCGGAGCGCGCGATGCACTTGACACTCCGGCGAACCCCCTAATAGCATAAGCGCAGCCGGCTCGGTTGGCAATGTGCTTCTTGACGGTTTCCTCGGCAATGCGTGTGCGGGCGTAGCATGGCTCTAGTAATTCAGAAGTTCGGCGGATCGTCGGTTGCGACGCCTAAGAAGATGATCGCCGCGGCGCGGCGTGCGGTCTCGGAGTTCGAGTCCGGCAACCAGGTCGTCGTCGTCGTGAGCGCGATGGGCAGGCGCACGGACGAACTGATTGCGCTCGCTAAGGAGATCCATCAGGACCCCGAGCCGCGCGAGATGGACACGCTGATGGCCGTGGGCGAGCAGATGTCGATCGCGCTGATGGCGATTGCGATTCACAGCCTGGGTCACGACGCCGTCAGCCTCACCGGTGCGCAGGCCGGCATCCGCACAACCGCCGTCTCGAGCAGGGCGAAGATCAAGACGATCGACACGGGCCGCCTGCGCAGGGAGCTCGGCGAGGGCCGTATAGTGATCGTGGCGGGCTTTCAGGGCGTGGACGTTGAGGACAACATCACCACGCTGGGCCGAGGCGGGTCGGACACGACGGCCGTGGCGCTGGCGGCGGCCCTGACGGCGGAGCGATGCGACATCTTCACCGACGTGGACGGCATCTGCACGGCCGATCCCCGGACTGTGCCCGACGCGCGGAAACTTGACGTGGTAGACTACGACGAGATGTTGGAACTGGCGAGCCTGGGCGCACGGGTGATGCACTCGCGCGCCGTGGAGATCGCGAAGCGGTTCGGCGTGGCGTTCCGAGTGCGTCCCAGCGCCGACGAGTCGGAGGGAACCCTGGTGACCGAGATACAGGACATGGAGCAGGTGGACGTGCGGGGCGCGGCCCTGGAGACCAACGAGGCAAAGGTCACCATCAGGGACGTTCCCGACCGGCCGGGCGTGGCGGCCACCATCTTCGGCGAGGTGGCGCGCCATCACGTGAACGTGGACATGATCGTGCAGAACGTGAGCGCGGAGGGCCTCACGGACCTGAGCTTCACGGTCCAGAAGATCGACGTGCCCAATGCCCGGCGCGTGGCCGAGGAGCTGGCCGGCAGGATCGGAGCGGGCGCGGTGGACATCGACGAGGACATCGCCAAGATCAGCGTGGTGGGCGTGGGCATGAGGAGCCATACGGGCGTGGCCGAGAAGATGTTCCAGGCGCTGGCCGAGAACGAGATCAACATCGTAATGATTAGCACCAGCGAGATCAAGATATCGGTGGTCATCGACGGTGCGGGCGGCGAGCGGGCCCTGCGGGCCGTGCATGATGCGTTCGAGCTGGGCAAGGCGCCAAGAACAGAGCAATGATGCGCGCGTCAAGACAGATATACGTCTACGACACCACCCTGCGCGACGGATGCCAGGCGGAGGGCATCAGTCCGTCGCTTCAGGACAAGTTGCAGATCGCCTCCGTGCTGGACGACCTTGGCGTGCATTACATCGAGGGCGGCTTCCCGCAGTCCAACCCCAAGGACAGGGAGTTCTTCGAGCAGGTGGGATCGCTGGGCCTGAAGCACGCGAAGGTGGCGGCCTTCGGCAGCACGCGGCGCTCCGACAGCACCGCTGGCGATGACAAGAGCCTGAACGGGCTTCTTGCGGCCGAGACGCCGGTAGTGACGATCGTGGCGAAATCGTGGGACCTGCACGTGGAGAAGGTGCTCAGGACGACGCTGGAAGAGAACCTGCGCATGGTCGAGGACTCCGTGCGCTACCTGAAGGGGCGCGGGCGCGAGGTGATTCTGGACACCGAGCACTTCTTCGACGGCTACCGCAGCAACCCCGAGCACGCGCTAGCCGTTGTCCGCGCGGGCGCGGAGGCGGGGGCGGACTGCGTGGTACTGTGCGACACCAACGGCGGCTCGCTCGCCGGTTTCGTGGGCGAGGTGACCGGCATCGTGCGCGAGGCCACCGGGGCGCCGGTCGGCATCCACTGCCATAACGACAGCGGCCTCGCGGCAGCCAACAGCCTGGCCGCGCTGGAGGCCGGCGCAGTGCACGTGCAGGGGACGCTGAACGGCTGGGGCGAGCGGTGCGGCAACGCAGACCTTTGCGTGCTGATCTCCATCATCGACTTGAAGACGGACTGGACCGCCATCGGCAGGGAGCAGCTGCGCAAGATAACCGAGGTGAGCCGCTTCGCCTACGAGCTGGCCAACACGCTGCCCTCGGCGAACCAGCCTTTCGTGGGCGTGAGCGCCTTCGCGCACAAGGGCGGCCTGCACGTGGACGCCATGCGCAAGGACAGGCTGACATACGAGCACGTCGACCCGGAACTGGTCGGCAACGAGCGGCGGTTCCTCGTCAGCGAACTCAGCGGGCATGCGGCGGTGCGGTACATGGCGGAGCGCTTCGGCGTCCCGCAGGATCGCGAGGTGATGGGGCGCGTGCTGCGGCGCGTCATGGAGATGGAGAACGAGGGCTACCAGTTCGAGGCCGCCGAAGGCTCCTTCGCGCTGCTGGCCCTGAAGGAGGCCGGGCTCTACCGGGAGATGTTCGGGGTGGATGGCTACCACGCGAGCGTCATCCGCCAGTCCGACGGCCGCCTGGTCACCGACGCCACGGTGAAGATCCGGATCGGCCGGGAGCGCATGCACACGGCCAGCGAGGGCGACGGGCCGGTGAACGCGCTGGACGGCGCGCTGCGCAAAGCGCTGGAGCCGCACTTCGAGACCCTGCGACGTATGCACCTGACCGACTACAAGGTGCGCGTCATCAACGCCCGCGAGGCCACCGCCGCGCGCGTGTGCGTGGTGATCCAGAGCGCCGACGATGCGCACACGTGGGGCACGGTCGGCGTGAGCGAGAACGTCATCGAGGCCAGTTGGCTGGCCCTCATCGACAGCGTAGAATACAAGCTCTGCAGCGACCAGCGGAAGAACGGCTGACAGGGCGCACCGACATCATCACTTCCAACATACAAGGTCAAGCCTTATGAGAGTCGAGCTGGCTTCCCGTTACGACCCCAAACAGGTCGAGGACAGGATCTACGAGTTCTGGCTTGAAGGCGGGTTCTTTCACACCGAACCCGACCGCCCGGGCGAGGCGTACACGATCGTCATCCCGCCGCCGAACGTGACGGGCGCCCTGCACATGGGCCACGCGCTCAACGGCACGCTCCAGGACATCTTCGTTCGCTGGCGCAGGATGCAGGGTTGCAACGTCCTGTGGCTCCCAGGCACGGACCACGCTGGCATCGCCACCCAGAACGTCGTGGAGCAGGAGCTTGCCAGGGAAGGCGTCCGCCGCGACGAGTTGGGCCGCGAGAAGTTCGTCGAGCGGGTCTGGCAATGGAAAGAGCAGTACGGGGACCGCATCATCAAGCAGCTCAAGCGCCTCGGCTCCTCCTGCGACTGGGACCGGCAGCGCTTCACCATGGACGAGGGCCTGAGCCGCGCGGTGCGTGAGACGTTCGTGTCCCTCTACGAGCGTGGCCTGATCTACCGGGGCCACTACATCATCAACTGGTGCCCGCGCGACCGCACGGCACTCAGCGACGACGAGGTGGAGCACGAGGAGCACGAGGGGCACCTGTGGTACATCCGCTACAGCTTCAAGGACGACCCGTGCCAGTACATCAGCGTGGCCACCACCCGGCCCGAGACCATGCTCGGGGACATGGCCGTCGCCGTTCACCCCGAGGACGGTCGCTACCGCCACCTGGTCGGGCGCACGCTCATCCTGCCGGTCATCGGGCGCGAGATCCCCATCATCGCCGACGACTGGGTGGACCCCTCCTTCGGCACCGGTGCCGTGAAGGTCACCCCTGCGCACGATCCCAATGACTTCGACATCGGCAAACGCCACGACCTGCCCGCCGTCGTCGTCATCGACGAGGACGCCCACATGACCCGCGAGGCCGGCGAGATGTACGAGGGCATGGACCGGCTGGAGTGCCGCGAGGCCCTTCTGGAAGACCTGCGCGAGCGCGATGAGCTGGAGCGCACGGAGACCCATACGCATTCGGTCGGCCACTGCTACCGCTGCCACACCGTCATCGAGCCCCGCTTGAGCGAGCAGTGGTTCGTGCGCATGAGGCCGCTGGCCGACAAGGCCGTCCAGGCCACGCGCGAGGGCCGGGTGCGGTTCCACCCAGAGAGGTGGACGGCCTTCTACCTGAGCTGGCTGGAGAACGTTCGCGACTGGTGCATCAGCCGACAGATCTGGTGGGGCCACCGCATACCGGTCTACTACTGCGACGCTTGCGGCGGGACGATCGTGGCGAGGGAGAGGCCCGAACGCTGCGGGTGCGGCGCCGACGGCCTGCGCCAGGACGAAGACGTCCTCGACACCTGGTTCTCAAGCGCCCTGTGGCCCTTCAGCACCCTGGGCTGGCCCGAGCAGACCGCCGACCTGGAGCGCTACTACCCGACCAGCACGCTCGTCACCGGCCGCGGCATCATCTATTTCTGGGTCGCACGGATGGTCATGATGGGCGAGGCGTTCATGGGGCGCGAGCCGTTCGGCGACGTGGTGATCAACGCCACTGTCCAGGACGAGCTGGGGCGGAAGATGTCGAAGTCGCTCGGCAACGGCATCGACCCCATCGACATGATCGAGGCCTTCGGCGCCGACGCCATCCGGTTCTCGCTCACCATGCTCACCAGCGAGGGGCAGGACGCGAGGCTGACCGAGTCGAAGTTCGAGATGGGCCGCAACTTCGCCAACAAGATCTGGAACGCCCTCCGCTTTACGCTGACGAACCTCGGCGCCGGTGACGACGGCGATGGGCCGCGCTCGGGCCCTGAAGAACTGGCCGCGGCCCGGACGCTGGAGGACCGATGGATACTGAGCCGCACGAGGGCCTGCGCCGGCGCGGTGACGCAGGCTCTCGATGACTTCCGCATCAACGATGCCGCGCAGGGCGTCTACGATTTCTTCTGGCACGACCTGTGCGACTGGTACGTCGAGTCGGCCAAGTTCCGCCTGGGCGAGAACCCCGACGCGCTCGACCGGGCCGTGGCGAGAGAGACCCTGGCCCGCGTGCTGGACGCTTCGCTGCGCCTGCTGCATCCGTTCATGCCGTTCCTTACCGAAGATCTCTGGGCGCACTTGAAAGCCGTGGCCACCGGCGCGGGCCTGGCGGCGGCCGACGCGATGCGGGCCGACGCTCTGGTGGTGAGCGACTGGCCGGAGGCGGACGATGCGCTGCGCGATGAGCAACTGGAATCCGACATGGCCCTCCTGCGAGGTCTCATCCGCGCCGTGCGTAACTTGCGGCGCGAGAAGAGCCTGAGGGACGATCAGCCCCTGCGCGTGACGGTCTCATGCGCGGACGAGCGCACGCAGGCCGTGCTGGAGCGCCACGGGGACCTGCTGCGCAAGATCGCCGTGCTGGAGCAGCTCGATCACGGCATCGGCCAGGGCAAACCGGTGCATGCGGCCACGACCGTCGTGGGCAGTACGCAGGTGTTCGTTCGGCTCGAGGGCCTCATCGACCTGGACGAGGAAAGGGCGCGGCTGGAGAAACAGCGGCTCGACGTCACCGATCACCTCGGGAAGGTCGAGCAGCAGCTTCAGAACCCCGACTTCGTCGCGAACGCGCCGGAGGACGTCGTGCGCCGCCAGATGGACCGCGCGAACGAGCTGCGCGAGCGCCTGGAGAAGATCATGCAGAACATGGCGGACCTCGAATGACGAATGCCGAAATCCGAATGCCGAGTGAAACCCGAATCACCAATGACGAATAACAGCGCCCCTCTCCGCGCGGGGGCCGACCTTTGCCATTCGGGCTTCGTCATTGA
>CAZXDF010000393.1:0-3809 GCA_964639345.1 uncultured candidatus Brocadiaceae bacterium
GATCCGCGGGGTCCATAAGGCGAACCGTCGCGCCCACGCCTTCCCACATGCTGCGCAATGCCTCCAGCGCCGCATCGGGCGTGCCCTCCAGAGGCGTGAAGATGCAGACGCTGCCCTCGAACATGTCCGCCGCCGCGTGGCCTGCGCCGCGCCTTTCGCTCCCGGCCATGGGATGCGTGGGGATGAAGGCCACGTCCGGCCGATGGGCGAGCGCACCCGTGACGGCGCGGATGACGCCCTGCTTGGCGCTGGCGACCTCGCTCAGCAGCGCGCCTCGCTTCATTCCCTCCGCCACGGCCGGCAGTAGGCGTTCGAATGCGCCGATCGGCGTGGCCAGCACGATCAGGTCCGCCTCGCGCACGCCCCGCGCCGGGTCCAGCGTGACCTCGTCCACCGCGCCCCTGTCGAGCGCTTCGCGGAGGGACGTCTCGCGCCGCCCTATGCCTATCACCCGACCGGCGAGACCCTGGCGGCGCAAGGCCATGCCAAGCGATCCTCCGACGAGTCCCGGCCCAACGATCGCAACGGTCTGGAAGATCGTGTCCATAGAGGAGGCAAGAAGCGAGTGAAAGCGCGACAGCAGGCCGCCCCGCCGAGCGGCCGTATGGTATGGCGGGAGGGGCGCCTTGTCAAATCGAGCCGAAGGCCAGCGAACGGCAGCGCGCTACCGTAACTCGGCGCCGAGGCTCTCCTTGAGCGCGGCGACAATGGCGTCGCGGGCGGCGTCGGCCTCCTCGCTGGTCAGGGTGCGGTCGGGCGCGCGGAACGTGAGCGAGAAGGCGATACTCTTCTTGCCCGCCGGGACCTGCTTGCCGCGGTAGACGTCGAAGAACTCGATGCCGGCCAGCGCCTCCGGGGCGGCCTCCTTGACGCACCGTTCCAGGTCGACCCACCGCACGCCCTCGTCCATCGCGACCGCCACGTCGCGCTCCACCGCCGGGAAGCGCGGCACGGGGCGCACGGTCGGCTCGATCTGGGCCTTCTCTATGAGCAGGTCGAAGTTCACCTCGAGCAGCGCCGGCCGCCCGGGCAGGTCCATCCCGGTCGCGACGTCCTTGCTCACCACCCCCAGGCATCCCAATAGCTCCCCGTCCAGCCGCAGGAGGAGCGATTCGCCCTCGGCCATGGGTTCGCAGTGCGCGGGCACTTCCTCGACGGGCGCCTCGACGTGCAGCGCGTCAAGGATGTTCGCCAGCGTCCCCTTGAGGTGGAAGAAGCCGTCCGCGCGGTCCGACAGCACGCTCAGGCACGTCATCTCGCGTGGCAGCTCGCCGGCCGCGGTGTCGCGCGGCAGGTAGACCTTGGCGAGCTCGAACACGTCGATGCGCGGCGTGCCGTGGGCGGCGTTGAACCGTTTGACGCCGAGCAGGTTGGCCATGTTGGTGAGGCGAAGGTGCGTGCGCTCGGCGCTCACGGGGTTGCGCAGCGCGAGGGGCTCTCCGTCGTGCCAGGGCTGCGCCCTCTGGATGGGGGAGGGCGCGATGAGGCTGTAGGTCATCACCTCGTCGAAACCGGCCCCCGCCAGCAGCCGCCGCACGGTGCGCGCGCAACGCTGCCTCTTGCCCAGCGCCGCGGGCACGACGTGCATGTGGGCGGTCTCGCCGAACTTGTCGTAGCCGTGGATGCGCGCGACCTCTTCGATCAGGTCGATCTCGCGCCCCAGGTCGCCCCGCCAGCTCGGCACGCGCACGGTCACGCGGTTGCGCGTGTGTTTGGTGATCTCGAGTTCCAGGCCCTCGAAGATGCGCAGCACCTCGTCCGGCTTCACCTCCAGGCCCAGCACCAGGGCCATGCGCGCGTATCGCATCGTCACGGTGCGCTTTGGCGTCCTGCCGGCCCGCACTTCGCCCAGCCCGGAGGCAAGGCGCCCGCCCGCCAGCTCCAGTATCAGCCGCGCCGCCCGTCGGCTCGCGTGCTCGACGCCCTCGGGGTCGACCCCGCGCTCGAACCGGTAGGATGACTCCGAACTCAGCCGAAGCGCCCGCGCGGTGCGGCGGATGTTGGCCGGAGCGAACCGCGCGCTCTCCAGGAGCACGTCGGCGGTAGACTCGCTGATCTCGCTCTCCATCCCCCCCATCACGCCGCCGACGGCCACCGGCTTCGACGCGTCGGCAATGAGGCACATATCCGGCTCAAGCTCGCTCTCCGTGCCGTCGATGGTGGTGATCTTCTCGCCCTTCTTCGGCCGGCGCACGACGATCCGCCCGCCGTCCAGGCGCGCCATGTCGAAGGCGTGGAGCGGCTGGCCCGTCTCCAGCAGCACGTAGTTCGTCACGTCGACGACGTTGTTGACGGGGCGCACGCCGCAGGTCTCGAGGCGCTTCTGCAACCACTCCGGGCTCGGCCCCACGCGCACGCCTCGGATCAGGCGCGCGGTGTAGTGCGGGCACAGGTCCTTGCACGTGACCCGCACGCTGGAGAGGTCCTCCAACCGCAGCTCCGCGTCCTCCGCCACCTCGGCCGGCGGGTGCGTGACGCGGGTGCCGGTAAGGGCCGCGATCTCCCGCGCCAGCCCGACGTGGCTGAGGCAATCGGGGCGGTTGGTAGTGACCTCGACGTCGAGCATGTGGTCATCGCCCACGGGCTCGTAGGTCTCGACGTTAAGTCCCGCCTGACTGAGCCTCTCGGCGAGTTCGTTCGGCGCCAGGTCGAACGCGCAGTAGTCCCGTAACCAGTTGTAGCTGACTTTCATCGCCAGGGAACTCCGGAGAGGGCGGTGGGCCCAGCCGCTTAGAACTGCCCCAGGAAGCGGACATCGTTCTGGTAGAACAGCCGTATGTCGCCGATCCCGTACTTGAGCATGGCCAGTCGCTCGATGCCCATCCCGAAGGCGAAGCCCGTATACTTCTCTGCGTCGTAGCCGACGGCCTCGAACACGTTGGGATCAACCATGCCGGCGCCCAGGGTTTCCAGCCACCCGCTGTAGGAACACGTGCGGCACCCGCTGCCCTTGCAGCTCGGGCACGTGAAGTCCACTTCCGCGCTGGGTTCGGTGAAGGGGAAGAAGTGCGGGCGCAGGCGCACCTCCACGTCCTCGTTGAAGAACTGTCGCGCGAACATGTGGAGGACGGCCTTCAGGTCCCCGAAGCTCACGCCCTCGTCCACTACCAGGCCCTCGACCTGGTGGAAGACGGCGGTGTGGCGCGCATCCTCCGTGTCCCGGCGGTAGCAGCGCCCTGGGGCGATCACGCGGATGGGCGGCTGGGTCTTCTCCATCGTGCGGATTTGCACCGTCGAGGTCTGGCATCGCAGGAGCATGTCGTCGGCGTCCGCCACGTAGAACGTGTCGAAGTCGTCGCGCGAGGGGTGATCGGCCGGGATGTTCAGGGCGCCGAAGTTGTACCAGTCGCGTTCCACCTCCGGTCCCTCGGCCACCGTAAAGCCGAGGGTGAGGAAGATATCGGTGATCTCGTCGATCGTCTGGGACAGCGGGTGGACGTGCCCGAGCGGCGGGCGGCGGCCCGGCAGCGTGGGGTCGAAGGCCGGCGCGGCGGCGCACCCGCCGGTGGCCACCCGATCGGCGGCCTCCTGCACGAGGGCGGAGATGTCCTTCTTGAGCTGGTTGAAGGCCCTGCCTGCCAGGGGCCGCTCCGGGGGCGGCAAGGAGGGGATGGAGGCGATGAGGCCGGCCACCTCGCCCTTGCGGCCCAGGTAGCGCACGCGCGCCCCGTCGACCTGCGCGGCATCGGTCGCCTGCGCAAGGAGTTCACGCGCTTGCCTGAGGATGTGCTCCGTCTGCTCGCCCATGCCCAACCCGCTTCCCCTCTCAGCCGCTCGCTCTCGGGCCGACGACGGACTTCTCAGACAGA
>CAZXDF010000394.1:0-5224 GCA_964639345.1 uncultured candidatus Brocadiaceae bacterium
GGCCTGCACGTCGGGCTGATGCGCCGGATGTACCCCGGCTGCCGCTGGCTCAAGGGAGCGCTCGAGGCGGGCGTGCTCGGGCGGGTGAAAGGCTTTCTGTTCGAAGAGGGCGGGCCTTACAGTTGGCCCACGAGTTCGGGCTTCTTCTGGAATCGCGCGGCCGCCGGCGGCGGGGTGCTGGCGGACACGGGCGCCCATACGCTCGATCTGCTCACATGGTGGCTGGGCGATTGGGAGAGCGTGGAGTACCAGGACGACAACCTGGGAAATATGGAGGCGCACTGCCGCCTGGACCTCACGCTTCGCGAAGGCGTGCGCGGCAGCGTCGAACTCAGCCGCCTGCACGCCCTGCCGAACCGCTTCCGCATAGAATGCGAGCAGGGATGGTTCGAGGCCGGGCCCAAGCCGCCCGGCTGCGTTGTGATGTACGACGCCCGGATCGGCCGCAGCGTCTCATGCGAGGCGCGGGAAGGCGAGGCGCGGGAAGGCGAGGCGCGCCTCCCCTGGGCCGAGCAGCCGGCCCCGAGGGCGCTGGACACATTCGTGCTCCAATGGCGCGAGATGGCCCGGTCCATGCGCGGCGAGCCGACCTGCCTGGCCACGGCGAACGATGCCCGGGAGGTCGCCCGTCTCATCGAGGCCTGCTATGCCAGGCGCCATCCGCTTCCGCAGCCGTGGCGCGGCCCGCAGTTCGAGGGGGCCGGCGCGTGAACTGGCAAGACGAAACGTTCGCCGTATCCGGCGCCACGGGCTTCATCGGCGGGCGGCTCGTGGAGCGCCTCGTGCTCGACCAGGGAGCGGCGGTGCGGTGCCTGGTGCGGGGCTATACGCGTTGCGCGTCCCTGTCGCGCATGAACGTCGAGCTCGTGCGCTGCGGCCTCATGGACGCGGAGGCCCAGGCACAGGCGATGCGCGGGTGCGCGGCGGTGTTTCACTGCGCTTACGACTGGCGCACCGAGGGCGACGGCGGGCGGCACGTGAACGTCGATGGAACCCTGAACCTCTACCGAGCGGCCTCCGAGGCGGGCTGCCGGCGCTTCATCCACCTGAGCACCGCCTCCGTGCACGGTTACGACGCGGCCGGTGAGATCGATGAGGATTATCCGCTCAGCACGTCAAAGCGCCCGTACATCGCCAACAAGGTCGCCATCGAAAACGCGCTGCGCCGCGCAGCGGGAGAACGGGGCGCGGCGGGGCAAGGAGGCGCGGCGGGAGAGCGAGGCGCCGCCTCGCTGGCCATTCTGAGGCCGGCGATAGTCTTCGGCCCGGGCTACAACGCCTGGACAACGCAGATCGTCGATGGCCTGCGCTCGGGCAGCCAGGCCCTGGTCAACGGCGGGAGCGGGACGTGCAACGTGACATACGTCGATAACCTGGTCGATGCGATGCTTCTCTGCTCCGAGCGCGAGGAAGCGGTCGGCCGGACGTTCTTCGTCACCGACGGCACGCCCATGTCATGGCGCGAGTACGTGGGCGCTCTTGCAGGCTTGTGCGGCGTGGACATGGGCGCCGTGCCGGAGTTCTCCCTGGAAGAGATAGTGGCCGCCGACAGCCAGAGGAACCGGCCCCCCACGCTGCGCTCGGTGCTTGGCGATCCGTCCGTTCGCGGCCGGTTCGACCAAGTGCCATGGATCTCCGCCGCCTACCGCTTTCTCCGCCCCGTCGCCCGGCGGCTTCGGCGCTTCGGCGCGCGCAGCGGGGCCGGGCCGGCAGCCCCGGGCGAGCCGACCCGGCGTCCGCCCGCGGGCGTGAGGCTCGGGCATGCGCTCGTGCGCGCCGGCACGGCCACCTATTCCATCGAGCGAATACGCGCGGCGCTGGGTTTTCGGCCGCGGGTCGGGTTCGAGGAAGCCATGCGCCGCACGGCCGCATGGCTGCGGTTTGCGCGTCGTATTGACTGAGCGATTTCGCGACGACCCACCCCTCTAATGGCCAGACAAACGCCGCCAGTGACTGTTCTGTTGCCGGTCTACAACGGCGAGCAGTTCGTCGAGGAGGCCGTCGAGAGCATCCTGTGTCAGACGTTCCCCGATTTCGAGCTGCTCATTATCGACGACGGTTCGACGGACTCGACGCCAGAGTTCCTGGCGTCGCTTTCGGACCCGCGGGTGCGCCTCGTCACCAATCCTGAGAACCTGGGCCTTGTGCGCACCCTGAACAAGGGGCTGGAGCTGGCCCGGGGCGAGTTCGTCGCTCGCATCGATGCGGACGATGCCGCGGCGCCCGAGCGCCTGGAGCATCAGGTGTCGTTTCTGCGCGCGCACCACGATCATCTTGTCGTCGGGTGTTGGTGTTTCGTCCGCGCCGCGGGCCGGGCCGACGTGCTGCTGCGTTATCCGGTGGAAGACCTGGCAATCCGGTGGAAACTTCTGTTCGGCTGCGCGCTGCCGCATCCCGGGGTGATGGCGCGCACGGATGCGCTCCGGAACCTGGGCGGCTACGACGCCGCGTTCCCTCATAACGAGGACTACGACCTGTGGTGTCGCCTATCGCGCCGCGGCAAGCTGCACAACCTCCCCGAGCCGCTGCTCGTATACCGCAAACACGGCGGGCAGGTGTCCAGCACGAAGCGATCCATCCAGGAGCGGGATCACATGCGCATAAGCTGCCGCGAGATTGCGGGGCTTTTGAATCGGAGTTCGATAGAGGCCGACCAGGTCCTGCGTGCGCGTGCAGGATTGATGGGACAAGTGCCATCGCTCGGCCGTGTGCGCGAAACCATGAGCCTGTTAACCTCTCTGGCCCGGCGCTTCAGCGAGGTGCACGAGTGTCCGGCTTTCGTGTCGGAACTGCTCTCCTGGGTGTTCAAGGAGCACGTGAAACTCGCGCCTCGGTCCCTCCTGCAAGGGGAGCCGGGCAGCGCGGCGGCGCGGGCGTGGGCGGCTCTTGAGCTTGCGACTTCCGGCGTGGTCCGGCAGCCTTTGCGGCAACTGGCTCAGGCCGCTCTCAAGCTGCGCCGGCCGCGGGCAGAGTCCGACGCGCCGGTCGCCGGTGAGCACATCACCTGAAGCTCCCATGCCGAACTCTCACAGCCCACAAGTGTCAGTCCTGATGGCCGTCTACAACGGCGAGGACCACGTGTGCGAGGCGGTCGCGAGCGTGCTGGCACAGAGCTTCGAGGACTTCGAGCTGATCATCGCCGACGACGCGTCGACTGACTCCACGGCGGCGATCCTGGCCGGTTTCGAGGACCCGCGCGTCCGCATCGTCACCAACGAAGAGAACCTCGGCGTGACGCGCACGCGCAACCGCCTGCTGGAGCAGGCGCGCGGCGAGTTCATCGCCGTCCACGACCACGACGACATCTCGCTTCCCGAGCGGCTTGAGAAAGAGGTCGCGTTCCTGCGAGATGCCCCCGACTGCGTGGCCGTGAGTTGCGGGTATCGGCTGCGGGAGCCGGGACGGCCGGAAAGAACCGCACACCCGGCCGAGGACGACCTCGCCATCCGGTGGCACTTGCTCTTCGGGAACGCCCTGCCTCATGCCGGCGCGATGATGCGCGCCGCCGCGATGGAGGCCGTGGGCGGCTATGACGAGCGCTTCACCTGCTGTTTGGATCACGACCTTTTCTGTCGTCTTTCGCGCATCGGACGGCTGCGCAATCTGCGGGAGCCCTTGGTCATTGTCCACAAGCGGCGAGAAGGGATCTCAATCGGTCGCAGGGCCGAACAGCAGCGCTTCAGCAAGGAGCTTAACGCCCGGGAAATGTCCTTGCTGATGGGCGCCGACATCACGCCCGACGTTGCCGTTGGCGTGGAGAAGGTGCTGGCAGGCCGCATCTTTCCGCTTTGGGAGGCAGGCACGGTCGTCCGGCTTGCCCTGCGGCTGGCGCGCAGTTTCCGGGAGGCCCATTGCTGTCCGAAGTTCATCTCCGAGCGCCTGGAGTGGCTTCTGAAGGAGCACGTAAAGTTCGGGGGCCGATGCCTGCTGCGTGGCCGCCTGGAAGAGGCCGCCGTTCGCGGCTGCGTTGCCGTGGAGCTTGCCGCGAGCGGCTTGGTAAGCGCGCCCGTGCGCCTGCTTGCCGGGGCCGCCCTCGGATGCCTGCGCAAGCCCCGGCACGACGCGACCCCTGATGCGGACGCGGCTTCTGCCGTGCCCAGCGTGCCGGTCCCGCCGCCGGCGGGACCGAAGCCGGTGGTCAGCGTGGTGATCATCACGCGGAATCGCGCGAGGCTGTTGGAGGTTGCGCTGGGGAGCCTGGCGGGCCAGACTGCACCCGCCAGGGACTTCGAGGTCATCGTGGTCGACAACGGGCCGCACGCGGCCACGCGCCGCACGGCGGACGCGTTCGCCGTGCGCATGCGGGTGCGCTGCGTCGCCGAGCCGCGCACCGGGCGCAGCTACGCGCGCAACACCGGCTTCGCCCTTGCCCGGGCGGACTACGTCGCCTACATGGACGATGATGCACGCGCCATGCCGTCCTGGGTGGCGGGTATATGCCGCATCATTCGATCCGACCAGCCCGCCGTTTTCGGCGGCCCTTACTTCGCCTACTACGCCACGGAGAAACCGGCCTGGTACCGGGACGAGTACGGCAGCAACGACCTTGGCGAGGGGCCGCGCAGGCTCCAGATGGCGCCTTGGCTTACCTCGGCAAACCTGGTGGTGCGCAAGGACCTGCTCGAGAGGATCGGGGGATTCTCGCTCACCTACGGCTCTCCGGATGCGCTGCCTCTGGGTCAGGATACGGAGCTTCAGCTTCGCGCCCGCCGCCTGATCGAAGGTCTGGACATCTGGTACTACCCCGAGATCCGGGTCGAGCATCTTGTGCCCGCGTCCAGGATGAGCCTGCGGTCATTGGCGCTCGGCCGATTGGTGCGGGGAAGAATCGATGCACGTATGGAATGGGATGAAGGCGTGCGTTTCGGGCCGCGCGACGTGGTGAGGCAGATATGCGGGAACGCGGTGGCGATCGTAGCCGGCGCGGTGGGCTGTCTTGCGCGCGACACGCGGCGGTACCGCTACTGGCAGAACTATTTCGTCGACAATGTGCTGCCGGGCATCGGCGGCCTGAGCGCCGCGCTCGAGCGCCTGCGCCGGCTCCTGCGCGGCGATGCGCGTGCGCGCGCCCTTCGGGAGTGTGACGCGCGGGCGGCTCCCGGCTGGAGCGCGTCGGATGAACCCATGCCCGAGACATGCGAGCCCGGCCTGGTCACGGTGATCATTCCCACCTATGATCGGGCTTCATTGATCGGGGAGGCCCTGGAATCGGTGCACGCGCAGT
>CAZXDF010000395.1:0-4318 GCA_964639345.1 uncultured candidatus Brocadiaceae bacterium
GTCGCCGGCAATCTGGTGGCCGAAGACACCAACGGGGCGTGGGACGTGTTCGTGCACGACCGCCACATGAGAACCGCAGAGCGGGTGAGCCTAGACCCCGACGGTGCGGCGACGCCTGGGGATAGGTGCGAGGCCTCTATCAGCGGCGACGGGCGGCATGTGGTATTCCTCTCTGACTGCAGCAGGCTCTGGCCCGGCTACAGGGCTTTTGACGTGCTTATGTACGACCGGCGGAGACGTGTGACCGAGTGCGTTGGCGTCGAATTCGCGGGCAACCCCCCGAGTGCTTGGATGGGCGCGCCGGCGATCAGCGCGGACGGGTGATACGTAGTCTTGCAGTCAGGAGGCCGCCCGCCGCATCCTCTGCTGCACAAGTGGCTGAAAGTCAAGCAGGGCCACCGCCAAATCTACGTCGTCGACCGAGGCAAGCAGGACTGAGGCCGGGCTCGCGGCCGGGGCGCATGGTCTTCGCCCGGCGGCGGACCGGCCGCGGCGCATTGATTCGAGGGGCGGTTTGGTGTTAGACTGGTGCCGTTGGCGGGGGGCCGACAATTGGGAGGTGGTGTGGGTTCGAACGCCCGCCTGCCGTCGGCGCATTGTGTCGTAAGAACATCTAACAGAATGACAGCCGCGGATAAACGCAGATAAGGAAGACGACGAGAGGATGGGAAAAACAGCATGGCAGCTCCCCCTGTGTTCTTGTCTGTATCTGTGTCTATCCGCGCCCATCTGCGGCTAAATCTCTTCTTTTTAGGGCTTCTAAGTTCTATCGTCTCAAAGGTTTACGATAAGCACCGGCCCCGGTGGGCCGGATCGCATAGATTCGTCTGGCTGAGAGCTGGAGAATGGTTTTGTCGGAGGTAAGACAGTTTTTTCGTCTCAGGTTCACTAAGCAGGGAGACGTCAGATTCATTTCGCATCATGACCTGATGCGACTGTTCGCAAGGGCGCTGAGGCGTGCGCGTTTGCCGGTGGCGATGAGCCGGGGGTTCAACCCTCGGCCGCAGATCAGCCTCCCGGCGGCGCTTGGCGTTGGCATCGAGGGGCGCAACGAGGTGCTGGATTTCGAGCTGGACGAGTGGACGAACCCCGATGAGGTTGGTGTAAGGCTCGATGCCGAGCTGCCGGATGGGATCAGGCTTACTTCGCTTCAGAACGTGCCCGCCAAGCAGGACCGCCGCCCGAAACATCTCTCCTACTGCGTGCCGCTGCTCGAGGGGCATCCCGTCACCCGGGAGGCCATCGAGAGGGTGATGGCGGCGCGCGAACTGATCGTGGAGAGGGACAGGGGGGGCAAGAGCAAGACGGTGGACATACGGCCCTTCATCGGTCAGGTTCGGCTCAGGGGCGGGGAGCTTCTGGTGCTCTTGAACTGCACGGCCGAGGGGACGGCGCGGCTGGAGGAGGTGCTGGCGGCGCTGGGTTGCCGGGCGGGGCTCCACTACGAGAAGAGCGCGCTTGTGCGAACGCATGTGAATCTGTCGGCCTCCCCGTAAGTGGCTTTTACGGAGGAGGATATGAGCGAAGTCATAATGTTGGTCAATGTCGTTGAGGAAGAAGAGGCCCGGATCGCGATCGTCGAGGACGGCCGGTTGGGGGAGTTGTTTGTAGAGCGCGCGTCCCGCGACAACATCGTGGGCAACATCTACAAGGGCAGGGTCGTCAACGTCGCGCGCAGTATCGAGGCGGCGTTCGTTGAGTTCGGCTTCCGCAAGCACGGGTTCCTGCACGTTTCGGACATAAAGTCCTCGGCCGTAGGTGAGAGCGGCGGCGGGGGGGGGCGCGGCCGGCGTGGGGACGTGACGAAGCTGGTGCGCGGCGGCAAAGAGGTCGTCGTGCAGGTCACCAAGGAGGGCATCGGGGACAAGGGGCCCGCCCTCACGACCTACCTGAGCCTACCCGGGCGGTTCCTGGTGCTGATGCCGGGCATGAGCCTGCGAGGGGTCTCCCGGCGCATCTCGGATGATGGCGAGCGCAAGCGCATCAAGGAGATGGTCGCCACGTTGGAAGTGCCGGCTGACGTTGGCGTTATCGCCCGCACGGCGAGCCTGAGCGTCGCCAAGCGGGAGCTCGAGCGGGACCTCGATTACCTGGTGCGGCTCTGGAAGACGATCAAGGGACGTGCGGAGCATTCCCGAGCGCCCGCCACGCTCTACGAGGAGACCGACCACGTCATCCGGGTCATCCGGGACGTGTTCCACGAGGAGATACGCCGCATCGTGGTCGACAGCCCCGATGTGCACCGGCGCGTGCAGGAGTTCCTGCGCGAGACCATGCCGCACCACGTGCGCAAGGTCAAGCTCTACAGCGGCGGCGAGCCCCTGTTCCACCACTTCGGGGTCGAGAAAGAGATCGCAAAGATGAACAGCCGCTCGGTGGCGCTGCCGTGCGGCGGAAGCATCGTCATGGACCAGACCGAGGCCCTGGTGGCCATTGACGTCAACAGCGGCACGTTCAAGGGGGAGCGGGACCCCGAGAAGGCGGCGCTGAAGATAAACCTGGAAGCCGCGGAGGAGATCGCGCGCCAGGTGCGCGTGCGCGACCTGGGGGGCGTGGTGGTCATGGACTTCATCGACATGCAGGACAAGGACCGCCGCGCGAAGGTGGACAAGCTCCTCTGGGACAGCCTCAAGCGCGACAAGTCACGCATCAGCATGCTCAAGATGAGCGACTTCGGCATCGTGGAGATGACCCGCCAGCGCCGCCGCGCCAGCCTGCGCCAGACGCACTACGTGGACTGTCCCACCTGCCGCGGCACGGGCCACGTCAAGAGCGCCGAGACGATGGGCCTGGAGCTGGTGCGGACGATGCGGCTGGGGCTGGAGCGGAAGGATGTCGCGCACGTGAACCTGGAGGTGACCCCGGCCGTCGCCAACTACCTGAACAATACGATGCGCGCGCGCCTGGCCCAGTTGGAGAAAGACAGCGGCAAGGACATCGTCGTCCACGCCAGCCCGGGGCTGAACATGGAAGAGCACAAGATATCGTTCCTCAAAAAGGACGGCGCCCTGGTGGCGGTGGGTTAGCGCGGCGGCGGTTCGCTTGAAATGGCCCGCCGCATCTGCTAACATGGGGCGATGATCCTGAACCTATCGAAAGATCCCGTCATGTACGCGATAATCGACGACAAAGGCAAGCAGTACAAGGTAAGCGTTGGGGAAGAGGTTGTCGTGGACCTGATGAAGGCCCAGGTCGGCGACTATGTCGAGTTCGACCGCGTGCTGATGGTTGGCGGCGAAGGAGACGAGACGCCCCGGATGGGGCGGCCCCAGGTGGAGGGTGCGCGCGTGTTGGCCGAGGTGCTCCGGCATGAGAAGGGCCCCAAGGTCACCATGTTGCGATACAACCCGACCAGCAAACCGAGTCGGGCCAAGAAGGGACACCGGCAGAAATACACCCGCGTGGTCATTAGAGAAGTCCTGCCCGAGTAGGGGAGAGATACCATGGCACACAAGAAAGGTCAGGGCTCCACACACAACGGGCGCGACAGCAACCCGAAGTACCGCGGCGTGAAGCGCTACGGCGGGGAAGTCGTGCGCGCCGGCACCATCATCGTGCGCCAGCGCGGCACCCGCTTCCACCCGGGCCGCAACGTCGGCCTTGGCAGGGACTACACCCTGTTCGCCCTCACCGACGGCGTGGTGAAATTCATATCCAGGCGCCGCGTGGAAGTTGTGCCGGCCTAAGGCGCCGCCTGCAAAACCCCATCCTGGCTTCGGGCCGACGGAGCGGGTTCTGCAACAGCGCCTGAGGTACGGCGCGGATCAGTCAGACGACCTTTCAGGGCCGCCCTGCGCTTGTCGCGGGCGGCTCTGCTTTTCTGACGGGCTGGGGCAGCGCCATGCACTTCGTCGATGAAGCGGAGATCCACGTCAAGGCCGGCGACGGAGGGGACGGGGCCCGCTCGTTCCGGCGCGAGAAATTCGTCCCACGCGGCGGCCCGGACGGGGGCGACGGGGGCAACGGCGGGGACGTCATCATCGAGGCCGACGGACACCTCGGCACCCTCCTCGACCTGGTCTCCCGGCGGCAATACCGCGCGGGCAACGGCCGCCCCGGAGGGGGCCAAAAGAAGACCGGCGCCAGTGGCCGGGACGTCGTGATACGGGTCCCCGTCGGCACCATCATCGAGGACGTCAATGCCGGCCTGACGCTCAAGGACCTGACGGCGCACGGCGAGCGCGTGGTCGTCGCGGTGCACGGCAAGGGCGGGCGCGGCAACGCCCGGTTCGCAACCGCCACGGACCAGGCCCCCATCACTTTCGAGGAGGGCCAGCCGGGCCGGGAGCGCCGCCTGCGCCTGGAGCTGAAGCTCATC
>CAZXDF010000396.1:0-5545 GCA_964639345.1 uncultured candidatus Brocadiaceae bacterium
TTGAAGGCCCCTGACGTCCGCCTTGGCGTACCCGGTGCTGCTTCCGTCCGGGGCCTCCACCTCCAGCGTCCTATCGTCCTCGCGCAGCAGGCGGCCATTCACGATGGTTCCACCGAGCGAAAACCGCACCATGCGGACCGCCTTCCCCTCGGGCGCGGCGGGCGCTTCGGCAGCCGCCGGCTCAACCGCCGTCACGTCCGCAGCTTCCCCGCCATCGCCCTTCTCCTGCGGCCCGGCCAGGGCCAATCCGAAACACACCGCCACCGCCGCCAGACCCGTTATCGTGAGCATTCTCCGCATGGCCCTCTGCTCCTTCTTCCGTGTTCCCCCGTTCTGTGGACAACCCTCCCCACGCCCCCCGGGCTTCTCCCCTTCCATAGTACAGCCGGGGCTCGCCCGCTGCAACGTCGATCTGTCCCCGGAGTGAGAGCCGCCCCCGACTGTGCAGTTGCGGCGGGCAGGGGTGTAGCGTAGCATATCCAGAGGGGAACTACGCGCTCGTGGGATCACTGAAATGCGCCTAAGAGGGCAGGTTCCGACCGGGGCCGAGGGATGCCGCCGCCAATGCGGCCCGCCCGGCGTGACAACGCGGGAGAGACCCCACACGGGGGACCGCCTGCCGGACTCGATGCCCTGGCACAGATGGCTGGAATATCCCTCCGAGTGGCGGGCCATGTGGGATACGATCAAGGTCGTGGCGCTGGACCCCTCGCGCGCCTTCTTCAACGTGGAGGTCAAGGGCTCGGGCATCGCCGCGACGGACTTCATGGCGGCGGTCTTTCTGCCGCTTGGGATGGTCCGCGTGTCGGGGTGGCTTGCGTTCGGGTTGTTGCTGGGCGCCTTGGGTAGATTTAGCCTGCCCGACACCGTTCTAGTGCCGGCGATCATCCTTCTCGCCCTGCCGGTTTACGCGGCATCGCTGGTGGTTTTCGAATGGCTCGTTTCGCACCTGTATGCAGCGGCGTTTCACCTCGCGCTGAAGATCGTGAAGGCGGGGCCCGGGGCCTTCGAGGGGACCTACTGCGTGGTCGCATATGCGCGGGGCTCTACGGCCCCGCTCGTGCTGGTGCCGATTGTGGGCAGGCTGGTCTGCCTTGCCTGGCGGGTTCATATATGGGTCATCGGACTGGCGCAGGTGCACCGCATTCCGGAGAGCAAAGCGGCGGCGGCGGTGATAGCTTCCCTCTGTGTTCTGCTACTCCCGGCGGCGGGGCTGGTTGGCGTCCTGCTGCTACTCGCGATCGCTTAGTGAGGACGCCGAAGTGGCGGGGAGCGGGGCGCGCTGGTAGACTGGGCCTCGCGAGCCTACAGGAAGGGGGTATCAACAGTGCCTGACGATAGCGCGCGGCAGCCGGGACGAAACGCGGCGGCCCCACGTCGTCGTTGCTCCTGTGGACGCTGTTGCGGTGAGGCTTGCGCGGCGGCCGAGACCCTGAGATAATGCGGCAAGTTTCCGTTTACAGGGAGGCAAGCGCATGTTCGACCAGAGCACGCACGACGCCGGCGGGGCGCATCCGCCGACCCAGCCCCCGGGGCCGATGCGGGAGAACGCGCCCTATTCGATCCCCTGGCAGAACCGGGACGCTTACCCCTCGGCCCTCCGGGCGATGTGGGAGACTATCAAGGTCGTACTCTTCGAGCCCTCGCGGGCCTTCTGGAACGTGCAGGTGCAGGGGGCCCTCCCACGCGCTCTTGTCTTTGTGTTGATCCTCGGCTCCGTCGGTGGCATCATCGCGCAGGTCTACAACGCCGCCTTCCAAATCGGAAGCCAGAAGATGCTCTTCTCTTTGATGGGTCAAGCGCCACCCGACATGCCAGGGGCGGAAATCGCGGCCGTCGTCGGCCTCGTCATCGGCACGATCCTCGTGCCGGTTGCTGTCGTCATAGGCTCGTTTGTGGCTTCTGGAGTATTCCACCTCATGCTGATGATGCTCGGCGCGAACAAGAACGGGTTCGAGGCCACATACTGCGTGGTCGCCTATGCCCAGGGGGCGACCGCTCTGCTTCAGGTTGTGCCGGTCATGGGTGGAATAGTCGCACTCGTCTGGCAGATCGTCGTGTGTATCATCGGGCTCTCCTATGTGCACAAGATCACCTCGGGGCAGGCGGTCGCGGCAGTACTCGTCCCGATGGCATTCTGTTGCTTAGCTCCCATACTGGTTATGGTGGGTCTTGTGGCCCTGCCTTTCGTTCTGTAGGGAATCGCGTGAAGGTCGAGCTGAAGAAGCCCGGCGCTGTCGACCACGAGCTGATCTGGGGGCTCATTGGGCTGCTGGCGCTCGCGGCTGCGGCGTTCGTGCCGATGGATCGCATCCTGTCCGACGTGGGGTATGCGTGCGGGTTACGGACGCTGACGGGTTACCCCTGCCCGACCTGCGGGGTGACGCGCGCGTTCGTCCGCACGGCGCACTTCGAGTTGGGATCGGCCCTGCGCCTCAACCCGTTGGCCACCGTTGCGCTCCTGGGCACGATGGTCTACGTGCCATACGCGCTCGCGGCCGTGGCGCTGCGCACGCGCCGCCTGCGGCTGACGCACCTGACGAGGCGAAGCACACGCCTGCTCCTGGCGCTTTGCGCCGCGCTGGTGCTGGGCAACTGGGCCTACATGATCGTGATGACCCGCAGGGCGAGCGCGCTCTAGCCTGCCACGGGCAACCCGGCCGGCCTCGTGAGGGAATGGCGAAGCAGGGGGCAAGGGCGCCGTCACGCGCCGCGCTCGTCCCGGGCCTTGCGCCTGAGCAGCGGCCCCGGCAGTAGGGCGAGGCCCGCGGCAATCAGGCACAGCCAGGCGAAGGCGTCGCCCAGCAGCACGTAGGGCGTCGTGACGCCGGAGAGCATGACGTGCGCTGCGGCGGCCCCCTCGACGTCTCGCGCGAGCCCCCGGCCGTCCGCCTCATGGCCGACGCCGGCGTAGACGCGCCCACGGGGGTCGATGAAGCACGAGATCCCGGTGTTGGCCGCGCGCACGACGGTCGTGCGCGTCTCCACGGCCCGGAAGACGGCCATGGGGAGGTGCTGGCGCCGCTCGCCCAGGCGGCCGTACCAGCCCTCGTCGCTCAGGTTCATCAGGAACTGCGCGCCCCGGCGGCGGAAGCGGCGGGCAAGCGCGGGGAAAACGTCCTCGTAGCAGATCAGCACGCCGAAACGCACCGCACCGTAGTTGTTCGCCGCCTCTCCTGCCGGGTCGGCGCCTTGTTGCGGGGGCGGAAGCTCGAAGACCACGGCCTTGTTGCCAGCGGTGAGTTCCCTCTCGCCGAGGGGAGTAAGCTTGCGCAAGAATGGGAGCCAATCGCCGAGCGGAACGTACTCCCCGAAAGGCACCAGGTGCATCTTGTCGTAGCGGCCGAGAGGGCTGCCCTCCGGTGCGAAGAAGAACGCGCTATTGGCGTACGCCCCGGCCGACGCGTTGTAGTCCGCGACGGGGCCTTCACCGATGCGCTCGACCAGCAGGCTCTGCGCCCCGATAAGCAGGTGGCAGTCCATCGACTGACTCAGCTCGTCCAGAACGGCGAACGCGTGATTCTGGACGGACGCGGCCCGCGGCCCGAGGCTGCCGGCGCATTCGCGGTTGAGCGGCACCTGCACCGTCGTCTCCGGCCATGCCAGCAGTCGCACGCCACGGCCTCGGAGCGTGCGGGAGAGCCGGGCGGCCTTGTCGATCTCGGCCCGGAGCTTCGCGTAGCCCTCGTCGTAGTAGGCGTCCAGTCTGGCCTGGAGCTTGTTCACCTCTTCAGCCGACATGCGCTTCACCTCGGCTTCGGTCAGATCGTAGATGGCCGCGATCTCCGGGGGAAGGGCCATGTCGCTTACGAGGCGGGGGATGTTCTGCTGCACGACGCCGACGACGGGGCCTTCGGTAAGCACCAGGCGCGACGCGACCACCATTCCGATCAGGCCGCACGCCGCCGCGCCCGCGATGGCGACCCCTGCAACCAGTGCGGCCCGCCGGACGGGAGCCTCGAGGCCGGCGCGCTTCTCAGACAGGCTGAGGACAAGTTCCGCGAGCGTCGCATTGACCAGCACGATCACGAAGCTCACGCCGTAGACGCCGGTCACGGCAGCAAGCTGAATGAGGCCCGTCAGCCGGTGCTGCGTGTAGCCGAGCAGGAGCCACGGGAACCCGCTGAAGGCCCACGTGCGCACCAACTCCGCCCCCGCCCACGCCGCTGCGAACGCCACCGGCCAGCCGCCGGGGAAGCGCCGACGCCAGCGGCGCGCAAGCACTACGGGCATGGCAAAGAAGGCCGATTGCACGGCGCTCAGGGCAATCCATCCGCCGACGGTAACGGGCGTGACCCAGACCAGCCCGGCCAGAAAGAATACGAGCGCGGCCCCGATGCTCAGAACCAGTGAACTCTTCCACGACGGCGCCCACAGCGCGCCCAGCAGCAGTGGCACCAGGGCGCACCAGGCCACTGGCCAGAGGTCGGCGGGAGGAAAGGAAACGCACGTAAGGCCGGCGCCTGCCAGACACAGGCCGGCACAGGCGGCCAGCCGCCGGGCCTGAAGCCCGCGCGGGCGCGCCGGCGGGCCCGCCGGGGGGGCGTCCTGTGCGGGGGGAGCCGCTGCCGGGCTCTCACGCCCGCCGCCCTTCCGGCCTCTGGATCTTCTGCGCTTGCTCATCGTGCTCGATGCGTGGGGAAAGGGCCGGCGACGACTTCGGCCTCGCGCGAGGCGCCATCTCGGGTCGTTGCCCCGGAGGAGAGTACCACCGCGTATCCCTCTACTTCCTCAGCACGGCAAACGTCAACGCCAGCCCGAGCGCAAGCGTCACGAAGTTGCCGATCCACATTGCCGGGCCCATGGGCAGGATGCCGGCCTCCGACACGACCTGACTGAATAGGAGGGACAGGTAGAAGACCAAGAAGACCGCGACGAAGCCGATGAGGAAAGCGACGCTGCGTCGGCGAGTTATGATGCTCAGAGGGATTCCCACCAGGGCGAATGTCAGGACGGCCATGGCCTGGACCAGCCGCTTGTGAACTCTAAGCCAGGCGGACCGCAGTCGCGACTGGACTTTTGCCCTGTCCAGTCGGATCCGCAATGGCCCTTTCTCCTTCGAGAATTCACTGAGTTCCAGGTCGAGTTCGCCGACGAGTTCCTCTTTCTCCATGACCTTCCTGTCGTGGCCGGCGATCCGGGCCTGTGCCTCCTCGATCTCCTTCTCGGCCGCTGCCTCCTTCACCGTCAGGGAGTTGAGCTTGTCGCGGACGTCGTTGAGCTGCTGTTGAAGCTTTTCGAGTTCGCGATACGCCCCGGTCTTCCCCTGCAACCGCTTGATATCGTCGGAATAGCGGACGAACTGCGCTTGCAGCAGGTCGCCATCATCGCGGAAGCGCGTCAGTTGTGCGCGCTTGATCTCGATGACGCTACGGTCGCTTCTCTTGTCCTCGTCAAGGTCTCCCAATTCCTTGATACACCGCGCCAGCCTCTCGCGCGTCGGACTGATCCTGAGTTCCAGCCCCTGCAGCAGGTCGCGCACCTTCTTGCCCTCTGCGTCGGGGTCGTCGAACACGCGGGGATGTTGGGCGACGGTCCTCCTGAG
>CAZXDF010000397.1:0-3281 GCA_964639345.1 uncultured candidatus Brocadiaceae bacterium
GGACCACAGATTTGGCACCCGCTCTGGAAAGTATCCGACTGTCGCTTGGCCGAGAAGCTTCCCGTACTCGTAGCCCTCTTGCACCAGGGCCATTAGTTCTCCATCGCCCGCTGCGACGGCATATTCCATCATGCTGAGCAACATCAGGGTAGTCGAATGAAAATGAGGACGCCTGCCTGTAATGGTCGTCCATCCGAAGGGGATCCGCGAACTCGTTCTGCCTCGACCGGACTGGTCCAGGAAATCCTCGGCAACGCCCCCATCGAACGCCAAGGCCGAGTTCTTCATCTTCTTCACGCAGTGGCCGGCGAGCTTAAGTGCAGGCTCGTACCCGGTCACGCTGAAATACTGGGTCAGTCCCTGCACTACCCAGCCGCATGCGATGCTCGCGTATTGATCCTCGCTCCTCGGCTGGCCGGGCCAGAACACGAACTCAGGTGATTCTCCTAGGGCACCCACGACGCGCTCTGCCACCTTCTTCCACAGATCGTCGCCGGTTAGTAGATGATAAAGGCCCAGAGCGCCGAGCACGCGGCCGTTGTAGATGACCGTGCCGAACTGGGCGGCCTCCGCCGTCAGCCCAGGCAGCCTTCCGGCTTCGGACATGTTGAGGCCACAGTGGATGTCGTACCAGGGGCGCCCCTTTATGGGAAAGTAGAGCAGGCCGTCCGGCCCCCGCATCTTCAGTGTCGCCTCCATCCAGTGCTGGTCCACTTGGCTGTTGAGTCTGCTGCCGGTCATCAGCCGCATCAAGGGCAGCGCTTCCTGGAACTTCGCCTGGCATTCCACGCTGTAGTCGTGCGACATCACTGGCTTGTTGCGGCCAAAGTAGACGTACATGTACATTTCACAATCAGCGCCGGGATCCGTGGGGCCGGTCAGCCCGTTTACTGCCAGGGTAGCTCGATCCTGAAGATCCAGTGTATCGGGAACGAATGCTTCATAGCTCTGACCCGTATACGAGGGCTCCTCGAACCGCGGCACGTCCTTGCATATGTAATCGATTTTCTCTCTGGCAGGCGCTCCTTGAGCCATATTGCTGCTCCCTATTGCGTTTACCCGGATATTCCCCAGATGGGTCTCCCTCGGCGGGATTCGCCCAACTGCAGCGCAAGTCTACGCCTGAGGGAGCGGCTTGTCAACGCTCTGGTGCTTCCGTCAGTGACTGTTAGCATGCCGGTGGGCGGTGTCATCCGGACAACCCACCTGCCACTGAGCACCCCCCACGCCGACTCCGGCGCCTCACAGGAACTCGCAGCCCCCTTCTCACGAGCGTCTTCCCGATCCAGGAGCGACGAAACGGGCCTTGGGTGGGTAGCAGCCTTGCGCGGCTCTCAGGCCTGGAAAACGCACGCGGGCAGGCTGCATGGGGGGGCCATGTGAACCGTGGGCCAGTTGCTGTGCCGCTTATGGTTTCCCCCAAAGCCAGAGCGGGCGTTGCAGAGTCCTTCCGAACGCCTTAGGATGGCCACGGCATGGCAGCAGCGTGACGACGACGGTTCCTGACGCAACTACAAACCGTTCGATGCATAGGGCAAGGAGAGGGCGATGCAGATCATGCCGTTCGTGAGCTGGGACCTGATCCACACGGGCGCCTGCCAGTGGACCGAGGAGGGCCGGTGCGTGTCGTGCGATCATCCGCACGGGGTGGAACTGCGGGTGGAGCCCGCGGGCAAGTCGGGCCCCATCCTGGAAGCCGATCGCCCCTGGGAGCAGGGGGCCGACCCCGGCTGGGTCCAGGTCATGGAGGACGAAGGGCGCTACAGGATGTGGTACGGCATCGGGACAGAGGGAGAGCCCGACGCTATCTGCTACGCCGAGAGCGAGGACGGGCTTGCCTGGACCAAACCGGAACTGGGCCTCTTCGAGGTCGGCGGCTCCAGTGCGAACAACGTGGTGTGGCAAGGGCGGGGGGCAGTCCACTTTTCGGTCTTCAAGGACCCGACCGCCCCGCCCGAGGCGCGCTATCGTTGCTGGACCTTCAAGGGCTGGTTCGAGGGCGAGCCGGACCAGGAGCTGGATGGGGAGGAGGGAATGCGGCGCCTCAAGGCGCAGAACGCCTCCGAACCCAGCGAGGACGCCCTGCCGGTCAAGCTGCGGGGGACCATGTACGGCATGAACTCGCCTGACGGCCTTCGCTGGACGGCCATCAAGGAGCCCATCCTCGAGGGGTGGCACGATACGCACGACATCTGCACCTACGATGAGGGGCGCGAGAAGTACGTGGGCTATTTCCGCGGCTTCTACGCCGGGCGCCGCGCCATCGCCTACGCGGAGACCGACGACTTCGAGCACTGGCCAGCGCCCGAGGTCATCCATCACCAGCTCATCCAGGATCCGCCCGGCGACAGTCTTTACTCCAACTGCTACACCCGCTACCCGGACGTGCCAGGGGTTCACCTCATGTTCCCCGCCGTCTACCACCAGGACGACGACTCCGTGGACGGTCAACTCGCAGTGAGCATGGACGGGCGGAACTGGACGCGGCACACGCACCGCGCGATTGTCGAACGCGGCCTCCCGGAGGAGCGCGACGCGGCGCGAGTCTACCCGGAACCGGCACTGCTCCGTTTCCGCTCGGACGGCAAGTTCCGCCTGCCCCTTCGCTGCTCGCCGAGATTCCACGACCAGGGCCCCGGCAGTGAGCTCGCCGCCGGGGGCGGCTACGTGGGCTGGGCCGAGTGGGAGGAGGACCGTCTTGCCGGCATCCACGCGGCGAGCGAAGGTGCCTTCATGGTCACTCGGCCGCTCGAGCTCGGGGAGCGGATGCTGGCCAACTTCCGCACCTCTCACGACGGATGGGTACGTTTCGAGCTGACGGACCGCATCGCCTGGCCCACCGAGCCGTGGCCCGGCCTGGAAGGCTACCGGTTCGAAGACATGGTGCCCCTCACCGGCGACCGGACGCACTGTCCCATCGCCTGGGGGGAAAAGGCCGACCTGTCAGAGCTGAAGGGCAGGAACGTGTACGTCCGGATGCAGCTGTACAGGGCGACGCTGTTCTCCGTCACCGCCTATGGCGCGGACGATGCGGCAGTCCGGGACGATCCCAGGTACCCGCTGTGAGCCGCGCGGTGCTTCGGCCGGGAACCGCTGCCGAGCGCAGGGCGAGTCCCTGACGCCGGCATCTTACTGCGATCAGGGCCGCGACGAAAGAGAGAAGAGTACCTGCGGCCGTGAAGACGCACCCCCGAAACCGAAGTCAGGCATTGCAAAAGCCTGGTGCAAGTCGTACCATGGGAGACGCTTATGGGCAAGGGCGTCTCAGTCAATGACGAAAG
>CAZXDF010000398.1:0-5445 GCA_964639345.1 uncultured candidatus Brocadiaceae bacterium
CTTCAGGGCCTCCCAGAAGCAAGAAGGTGCCTTGAGAAGAGCCTTCCAAATGAAACCCCGCTTCCTCGACAGATTTCAAGCCGCTTCCCCGGAAGAAACTCAATGTCGCGAGACCATGGGGGTTCTGGTCATTGTGCACACTCCCCAACGCAATGCGGTTAGGCCCTTGGCTGGGCTCCCGACCGTCAGACAGATGGAGCAACGCTCCGTAATAGCCAACTCTCGCCATCAGCAACGGCGCCTCCTTGTTCTTCATCAGCGTCAGGAAGACTTCCTCCTCGGTAGCAAAGAAGCCAATGCTACGTTCGCCATCGCGAGTGCCGCGGAGCGATAACCACGCCTGCCTATCCTCAGCACGCAGCTCAATGGCTACCGCCCCATCAGGTCGAACGACCTCGATGCGTTTGGCTCGCAGCACCTCAGGTACTCCCTCCGGCTTCTTCGCGGCAACGGTCACGCCAACTGCGAGAAGCATTCCGAGCACTACGGCCGCATAACGCCACCGACGCGCCGCCCGCTCAAGTCCTGCGACCCTCTCCTCAAGTGTTGCCATGGTTCTTCCTCCACGCTAATGGTGACACAAGCCAGGACGTTCCTGCCGAGATGTCCCATGTGGCCCCGTACCAACTGGATTCCTCCCGCCGGGGTGCGAGCCTACGCCGGGGGCAACGGTTTGTCAAGATTCTCCTCCCAAGTCTTGCAGCCTGCGAAAGCTGAAAGATTATGCGCCCATATCGGACACGCGGGCTGCGCGGGACGACTATACTGGGGACGCCCGGGTGCGCGTGGGTGCGCGGCCGCGCCTGAGCGTTTGATGAACGCGCGCGGACAAAGGAGGACATGTGAGGCGTCTTGTGGACACAAGGGCCGGATTGGGGACGAGAATCCGACCAAGACGCGGCGCTCGCATAGCTTTCGCGTGGCGGTGGTGCCGGGTTGGAGTAGTGCCCGTGTCGCGCCGGTGTAGGGTTGGTGTAGGGTTCGTGTAGGGACAACAGGGGCATGTTCGGGCAGGTTCGGACGCGAGCGCCCTGCGGCCGGGGGCGTTGACAAGCGATGCGAGACGCCGTAGGATTCCGGTCGAATCCGGCAAACCCTAACTGGCGAGCGGAGAAATGGAGAGTGCCGAGTTGACGGACAAGGCGGGCCTCGTCACGGAAGCCGGACGCGGTATCGGGCGCACGGCTGAGGCGTTCGCCGCGTTGCTGGCCGGTCCTGCGGATCAGCCAGCGAGGCAACCCCATCCGATTCCCTCATAACAACGGGCACATAGAGTGGGGCACACCACGGTCCCCAGTCGCGCCGTCTGTCAAGGAGATCAATGAGGGTGAACGAAACGTTTTGGCGTCTCTTTTCGGAAGACTACCGAGTGAATTGCCTCGCATGGCATCATTCGCCGAGAAACCCGGTGATTCCGGCGAGTGGTGATGCGTGGAAGAGTTTCTGGACCGCGAATCCGGATACGTTGGATGTTGGTGGCCGCCGCTTCCTCTATTATCGCGGCAACGGTATACTTCCCGGAACCGATGGCAAGCGCCATGACAGGATCGCCGTTGCGGAGATACTCGATGCCACGTCCGAAGCAATTGAGTTCCGGGACCTGAATGACGGGTTGCCGATTGTTGATGTGGGCGCGCCAGGCGCTTTCGATTGCCGGCATGTCCTCGATCCGGCGGCGATCATATTTCAGGACCGAGTTTGGCTCTACTATTCAGCCGTAGGAGAGGGGCCGGACAGCGTGGGACTCGCATGCAGCTCAGACGGAGTGCACTTCGATAAAGTCGGTCAAGTCCTTGAAGGCAGAGCCCCTGACCTAGCCCTCAAGGACGGCAGATTGTTCATGCTGTACCAGCAGAAGAGCCAGGAAGGTACGCACGAGTTCTTCCTGGCCGGCTCAGATGACGGCATCCATTTCGTTAAGGAAGGTGGCTTTCCCATATTCAGCCCGTCGGGCCGGGGAAACTGGGACGGTTACGATATTTGCACGGGGCGATTGCACGCCGCGCACGACGCGTACTACCTCATCTATGGCGGCAGTTCTTCGTTGCTGGATCAGCCCGATTACTTCGGCCTGGCCAGGTCCAACGACCTTCTTCACTGGGAGCGCCATCCAGGCAACCCGATATTCGGCTGCGGAGCCAAGGGGCAGGAAGACGGCGGCGCGATCTGGTTCCCGGCCCTAATCGAGACTGCGGACCGCTTCGTATTGCTCTACGAGGGAAGTCGAGGCAACTACCGCGGCGATCTGTCTTCGCAGATCTGCCAGTCCTCGATCCCAAAGAAGCCGTTGGGGAGGATGCCGGGGCAACAACCTTGAGCAATGAAAGGCTATGGGCCATGGACAATAGCTGGTCAACACTTCATCTCACAGTCCGGGACACACGAACAAGAAGCCTGCTGCCTGCACGGTTCCATATTCAGGACAAGGGAGCCTCTCCGTACATTCCACCGCCCAACAGGATGGCCACAGCGCGTCGCATACCGCAAGTCATAACACCTGACGTGTTCAAGAAGAACCTTCATATGTGCCAGAACATAGACCTCCAGTCTTCACACTTGACCTTCGGCGAAGCCACCTTTCCCGTTCCCGCGGGAGAGCTTACAATATACATATCCCGCGGCTATGAATACCTCCCGCTCTCTAGGACATTCCTAGCTGAAGCCGGCAAGGACACACATCTTGAATGCGAACTCTCTAGTATTGGCGATATACCGCAGGCCGGATGGCATTCGGGTGATATGCACGTTCACTTCACACGGCACAGCAAGGCGGATGATTCCATTCTGGCGCACTTGATGGCAGCAGAAGGCTTGTCGGCAGTTAATAACATGGTTTTCAAGCAAGATGGCGAGATTCAGGCTCACCAGCGACACATGGGCCATCGGGATTCTCACCACAAGCTGTCCCATCACCATCAGGTCATATCGGGAGGTGAAGAGTTTCGGGATGATGATATGTACGGGCACATGATAGCGGCTGGGATCGAGAAGAGGATTGAACCGGTGAGTGTGGGGAGGCAACTGGGTAGGAGGGAGAACTATCCGCTCTTCTCGCAAGTCTGCGATTGGACGCACGAGCAGGACGGTATTGCGGGCTGGGCTCACGGGGCAGCACTTATCAAGCTACATGAGTCTTTGCCCATTGAAGCAGCACTGAGCAAGCTCGATTTCATAGAAGGCATCCAGTTCAACCATTTCATGGGGTTCTACTTCTGGTATCGCCTCTTGAATTGCGGGCTGAGATTGTCGATAACAGGGGGTAGCGATTTCCCGTTCCACTCCACACTCCTTGCCCCATGGTATATTAGCCTCGGATTGGATCGCACCTATGTTCAAACTGGAGATCCAAAGAAGTTCACTTATGAGTCATACATAGACGGCATTCGTAAGGGGCATTCGTTTGCGACAAATGGGCCGCTGATATTCTTTGAGGTGAATGGACGCGGGCCGGGAAGTCGTATTGGGGTTTCTATGGGGACAGATAGAGTCCGGATTCGCGTCCATGCCATGTGCCAATATCCCCTTGATCGCGTGGAGATCATTGTGAATGGGGCTGTGCAGCACACGGTTCACGGGAAGGGGGGCCGCCGGGAAATAGCTTGTGAAACAGATTTGGATATTCCGGAGAGCGCATGGATGGCCGCTCGGGTCCGAGGAAGAGTCGAGCCGGCGGTCTACGGCGGAACCGCGCCTTGGAATCTACATGCCCACACAAGCCCCATATATGTCCGCAAGGGCAAGAGGCCAATTATCCAGAAAGCCGATGCAACGTGGATGGCAGACTATGTGCGTTTTGTCGCGGAAGTGTATCGACGAACGGGCGTGTTCAAGAATGAGCATCAGCGGGACGCACTCCTGACAAACATCAGCAAGGCATTATCATTCTATGAACGACTGCTGAAATGAGTACGGCACTGGTCGGCACGTGGGTCCAATGCGTTGTGCGCGCATGTCGGTGATGCGGCGGGCGATCGCATCGGGCTGCCTGCGGCAGGGCGAGGCGGGACCGGCAGGCAGGCGTTCTTCTCAGGGGAAGATCGGCGCGCACCCGGGCAGGAGCTTCGTCAGCGCCACCGCGGAGAGCAAGGCGAGCAGGGCGGCGAATATGAGAGACTCGGCGATCTTCCTGAGCTTCGGCAATGTCCCTATCCACAGTGGTCAGATCTTCTGGAGTCTGAGCCTCATGGCACGGATGATCTTCTCCGAGAAATACAGTCCGACCGAGCCTCGCCCATAGGTTATCGACGCCTTCCCGGTCAGCCCCCACGTCAACCCGGTTGTCCCTTCCTGGACCTCCGCCTCGGCAATGTAGAGCCTGCTGAGAGGCTGCTTGCCGCTGCCGCTGCGCGCGTCCTTGACGGGGATTTCGCCAATGTCGGCCAGGGTGAGTCCCACGTTCTTGATGGTCTTGACGTCGACGGGAGTCAGCGAGCGGATGCGGGAGCGCAGCAGCTTTGACGGCTCGGCCGCGAGCCTGCACTCGAGCGGGTCGCCAGTGCTCAGGAAGGAGACGTCCTGCTGGCGAACGAACGCCCGGAGAACCGGGCGGTCCTGTACCGCAACGGCCAGCAACCCCGTCCCTTCCGCCAGGCGCAGGCCTTCAAGGCGGGAAAGCTCCATGAGCTCGTCCGGCGGGGGGAACGGGACACGCGTGTGCGCCGACGCCTGGACGGCCATCTCGCTCCGGTGCAGGTCCACGACCATGCCATCGTGTGGGGCGCGAAGGGTGAATCGCGCCATTCTCTTCTCGAGGTCCGCCAGCTCCGCCTCGAGCTTCTCCTTCTCCGTGCGTTCCACCTCATAGTCCGCCGGATGGGTGGCAAGGGCAGCCCGAGCCCTCACCTCACGCTGCATGATCTGCTCCCTGAGCCTGCCGGCGCGACTGATCATCTCGGGGTTGGTGATCCGGGCGACGATTTCCCCCTCGCGCACGAACCGGCCTTCCCGCACGGGTACGCTCACAACCCTCCCGTCGGCGGGCATCCGAATGATCCTGACCTGCCGCGGCGCAACCATGCACGGGGCACTGACGCGGTAGTCCACCGGTATGAAGAACAACCCGCCCAGTACGGCGCAGATGGACGCGAGCACCAAGAGGGCGCGAACGTGCACCCTACCGGCCTGGAACTGTTTCTGGAACCTTCGTCCGCGGTTCCAGACCGGCCGCACGACCATGCCGTAGAACGAGGAGACCAGCATCATCACGCCCAACGGGACGAACAGGCTCAGCAGGAAGAAGCCGATCGCCAGGATGATTACCCAGCGATAGAGAAAGCGCGCGACTCCGTAGACCAGGTATATCCGCTTGTCCGACGCAGGGACCTCTGGCGGATGTGCCTCCAGCCCCAGCACGTAATGGTCGAACAGGTAGCCGACGTACTGCATGGTCTTCAGGCGCATGTTCGGAATCTCCAGCAGGTCGGACAGGATGTAGTAGCCGTCGAA
>CAZXDF010000399.1:0-4325 GCA_964639345.1 uncultured candidatus Brocadiaceae bacterium
CAACCATATCTGTCCAAATGGTGGGCCGGGCAGCCTCAATGGGGGAAGCTCCCGACGTGGACGCATGTGCCATGTAGAAGTAGATCGCGCCGATGACCGCGCCAAAGGCGACGAACATTGCGGCAGGGAAAAGGCAGCACAGCCATGGCGCGATCAGCGCTGCCAGCATCCCGACGAACATGTACCGCAGCCAAGCCGCCGCGCCTTGCCCGGCAAAGACTGCTACATAAGAATAGAGAAACGCGCCCCAGAAGGTCGACGCCCAGCCGGGGGCTGTTGTCGCACTGGCCTGCCCCCTCTCGGCCCGCCTGCGGGAGCGCAGGCTGCGCTGGACGACGTCTTGCTGTCCGGCCTCGAGAACGGCGCCGCACTCCGGGCACTCGGCCTCGTCTTCGCTCACCATCAGGCCGCAGCTCGGGCACGCCCTCGTCGTCGCCCCCGCACCGGCCGCCATGGCGGCGGGCGCTCCCGGGGTGCCGGGCGCACCGGGCTTGCTGGCGCTGATTATATGGCCCGGCTCCAGATCGATTGGCCCCTCCCCCGCGCCGCCTGCCCCGCCGAGTTCTGCACCATCGAGGCGGAACTCCTCCGACTCGAAGCCCAGGGACGGCCCCTCCTCGGCCATGGGAGGGAGCTTCGGCGTCTCTGGGGCCGGCTGGAACGGTTCGTCGGACGATCCTTCCAGTTGGAACTCCTGTCCCCAGTCGAACTCCCCGGCGCTATCTTCGACTGGCTTCGCCGGCGCAGGCGGCGGTGGGGCTGCGGGGCTTGGGCTCACCGGCAGCCGTATCTTCTTGCCACAGCCGGCACACTGGATGACCTTGCCCTCCTCATCAGGGGGCACGTCAAAGACCCGGCCGCACTTGCACTTGGCTTTCATAAGCAGGTCCTCATCACGTTCCGATCCCGGGCCAGGACCGCCCTACCCCGCGCGGTCCCCGCTGCCCAGGGCGTCGCGCCAGTGGCGGAGCTGGCGCTCGACCTCCGCCGGAGAAGACGAACCGTGCGAGCGGTAGTTCTCCACGCAGTTGCGCACGCCGAGAACGCGGAACACATCCTCGCCGATCAGCTCGCTGAACCGGCGCAGCTCCAGGAGCGTCAGCTCCGAGAGCTTCGCGTTCTGCACCGCAGCCTGCCGCACGGCCGCCCCTACCACCTCGTGCGCCTCCCGAAACGGCAGGCCCCGCCCCACCAGGTAGTCGGCCAGGGACGTAGCATCCATGTGGCCCCTCTCACAGGCCTCACGCGCCCTGTCCTCCTTGAAGGTCGTCCGCGCCACAAGCTCAGCCAGCACGCCCAGGCAGGCCTGCACCTGGTCGGTCGCGTCGAACAGCGCCGGCTTGTCCTCCTGGAAGTCCCGGTTGTAGGCGAGCGGCAGCCCCTTCAGCAGAGTGAGCAGCGCCATCAGGTGCCCGATCACGCGCGCGCTCTTGCCCCGCGCGAGTTCCAGCACGTCCGGGTTCTTCTTCTGCGGCATGATGCTGGAGCCCGTGCAGAAGGACTCGTCCATGTCGATAAAGTCGAATTCCTGGCTCGCCCACAGCAGCCATTCCTCGCAAAGGCGCGAAAGATGGCACATGACGAGCGACCCGGCGAACACGAACTCCACGACGAAATCCCGGTCGCTCACGGCGTCGATGCTGTTGGAGAAGGGCCTGTCGAAACCCAACTGCTCGGCCGTCATCTCCACGTCGACCGGCAGGGCCGTGCCGGCCATGGCGCAGGCGCCCAGGGGGCTGACGTTGGTGCGCTTGAGGCAGTCCAGGACGCGGTCGCGGTCGCGCTGGAGCATTTCGACGTAGGCCAGCAGCACGTGGGCCAGCAGCACGGGTTGGGCGTGCTGAAGGTGCGTGAAGCCCGGCATGACGAGGTCCTTGAACGCCTCGGCCCGGTCAACCAGCGCACTCTGGAGGCGCGCGAGCAGCCCGTCAGTCTCCTCGATGGCCCGGCGCGTCCACAGGCGCAGGTCGCACGCCACCTGATCGTTGCGGCTGCGGCCGGTGTGCAGACGGCGCCCGGCCTCACCGATGCGGCGGATCAGGGCCGCCTCGATGTTCATGTGGATGTCTTCGTGGCCCTGGTCGACCTCGAACGTGCCGGACTCGATCTCCTGCTCGATCTCCAGGAGGCCCTGCCTGATCTCGATCAACTCGCTCTCGGCGATGAGGCCGCTGCTGCAGAGCATCTCCGCATGGGCGATGCTCCCGCGTATATCCTCGCGGTAGAGCCGCCGGTCGAAAGACACCGACTCGGTGAACGCCTCCACGATAGGCTCGGTGTCCTTCTCGAAACCGCCTGCCCATAGCTTATCCATTCGGTACGGCTTCCTTCCTGCCTGCGGCAGCGCCTACCAGGCGGCGCGCCGCCCGAACCGGCTCCCGGGCGCAAGAACAGGGGACCATGAAAGAGGCTTGAGAACAAAGTGTATGACACCCCCGCGCCCATTGCAACGGGAAAATGCCCCCGCGCGCCAGCGGCGGCCGGAGCCGTGCCGACGGCGCGGCGCGGCGTGTTTCTTGACGTCCGTGCCGATCGGGGGGTAGACTCAAGGCGAATCACTTCCAGGGGCGGAAGCCGCGAGTCATCCTGCATTGAGAGAGACCTGAGATGGACGAGCAACACGCCGGCGCGACCGTTGTGATCCCGGCGCGCTACGATGCCGTGCGCCTGCCCGGCAAGGCCATCCTGGAGGTGGCCCGGGAGGTCACCGGCAAGTACGTCGTCCAGCACGTATATGAGCGCGCGGCGCAGGCCGCCGGCGTGGCGGAGGTCATCGTGGCGACCGACGACCGCCGCATCTATGAGAAGGTGGAGGCCTTCGGGGGACGCGCCTGGATGACGAGCGCCGACCACCGCTGCGGCACCGACCGCATCGCCGAGGTGGCCGGGCAACTGGACTCGCCCATCATCGTGAACGTGCAGGGCGATGAGCCGCAGATCGAGCCGGAGCAGGTGGAGCAGGTGATCCGGCTTCTGGCGGACGACGAGCGGGCCGTCATGGGCACGCTTGCCACGCCAATGGAATCCGAGGGGGCTTGGCGCGACCCGCACGTGGTCAAGGTCGTGGTGGACCAGGAGGGCTTCGCGCTCTACTTCAGCCGCAGCCCCATTCCCTACGTGCGCGACTCGGACGAGTGGATGCGCGATGCCCCCCTGACGCCCCTGCACCACCTGGGCATATACAGTTTCCGGCGCGAGTTCCTGCTGCGCTACGCCGCCATGCCGCCGGCCCCCCTGGAGCAGGCGGAGAAGCTGGAGCAACTGCGAGCCCTGAGCGCGGGCTATAGGATCAAGGTGGGTATCACCCCGCACCGTTGCATCGGCATCGACACGCCGGAGGACCTCCAGCGCTGGCTGGCGCTCTACCGATAGACGAAGGCCGGCGCCGGCCGGCTCTTTGCCGCAACGGCGGTAAGGAGCGTAGCCGGGGATTGGTGGAAGGAAATCGAACGGATCATCCTGGAGCATGACACGCTCGGCATCCGGCCCTCTTCCGCCCCCAGAACACCGCCCAACCGGGGGGCGGTGCGGGGCTTGACCGGGGGTATTCCGGCGCGTATAATCCACCCATACGCCCCCCCAGCGGAAGGAGATCCCGGCAGTGGCGGCCATCGACAAGATGCTCAGGTTTCTGAAGGAGCAAGGGGGATCGGACCTCCACCTTTCGGCGACCAGGCAGCCGATGGTCCGCGTGGACGGGGCGATGGCGCGGCTGAAGAGAGAGGCGCTGAAGCCCGGGGAGACGCAGCGCATATTCGCCGAGATCATGCCCGAGCTGAACCGCAAGGAGTTCCAGGAGAAGTACGACACGGACTTTGCGTATGAGCTGGACGGGGTCGCGCGCTTCCGTGTGAACGTCTTCAGGGACCTGAACGGCGTCAACGGCGTGCTGCGTCTGATACCGAATGAGGTCCGGTCCCTGGAACAGCTCGGCTTGCCGGACACGGTCAAACGGTTCTGCTCACTACCGAAGGGACTGGTTCTGGTGACTGGGCCAACGGGTTCTGGCAAGTCGACGACGCTGGCGGCGATGCTGGGCCGGATCAACAAGGAACGCAAGGAGCACATCGTCACGATCGAGGACCCGATAGAGTTCGTTCACCGGCCCCACGGCTGCCTGATCAACCAGCGCGAGGTGCACTCCCATGCCGAATCGTTTGCGCGCGCTTTGCGGGCGGCGCTGCGCGAGGACCCGGACGTGGTGCTGGTGGGCGAGATGCGCGATCTCGAAACGACCCACATCGCCACTGAAACGGCCGAGACGGGGCACTTGGTCCTGGGCACGCTGCACACCACGACAGCCGTCTCCACCATCAACCGCCTCG
>CAZXDF010000400.1:0-9552 GCA_964639345.1 uncultured candidatus Brocadiaceae bacterium
AGCGTGAGCAAGAAGACCGACTACGTCATCGCGGGGGAGAGCGCCGCCGGGCACGGCGCCGGCCGCAAGCTGGAGAAGGCCCGCGCGCTGGGCGTGCGCGTCCTGACGGAGGAGGAGTTCGAGGCGCTGCGGCGCAAATGACGAATGATTCGTCACTGGATCTCTACGGTCACGATGCAGACGTCGTCGCGGCGTTCCCGCGAGCCGCGAAACTCGTCGGTCTCCGCCACAATTCTCTGGATCAGGTCGCGGGGGATCATCCGGGCATTAGCGGCGATGAGTTCCTCCAGGCGCTCCATGCCGAACATCTCGCCCGCCTCGTTCACCACCTCGTAGAGGCCGTCGGTGAAGCCCAGGACGATGTCGCCCGGCATCAGGTCGCACTCGACGATCGGGTAGGCGGGGCTGTGGAAGAAGCCGAGGGCCGGACCGACCTGATCGGCGCCCATAAGGGGAGTGCAGCTCATGTCGTCCTTGCGGATCAGCAGGGGAGGTGGGTGCCCGGCGCTGGAGACCCACAGGCGGCGCTGCGGCCCGTCCACCATGAGAAAAAGCCCCGTGGTGAACATCTGCGCGCTTAGCGGCCCCAGGACGTTGCGAAACCGGCTGTTCATGTCGCTCAGGACCTGGGCGATATTCTTGTCTTCGAGGTAGACGTGCTGGAAGACCGTCTTGACGATGGCCGTGACCAGCGCGGCGCGGATGCCATGCCCGCTCACGTCGCTCACAAACAGCGCCGCCCGGTCCTCACCCACATTTGTGATCTGGAACAGGTCGCCGCCGACGATGTCGGCCGGCCTGTAAAGGTGCGAGAAGACGACATTCTTCAGTTTCGGGTATTGCTGGGGGAGCAGGACCTCCTGGAGCCTCTGGGCCATGTCCATGCCCTGTTCGAGCTCGCGGTTGCGGTTCGCCAGCTCCCGGTTCACGCGCCCCCGCTCCACGTTCACGTGTTTGAGCTGCGCGTTCACCTGCTTGAGCTGCTCATTGCGCGCCAGCACGCCGTCGTTGAGCTCCTTGACGCGCAGCAGCATCCTGACCCGCACCAGCAGGGGCGCCATCCTCAGCGGCCGGCTTATGAAGTCGTCAGCGCCACAGTGCAGGGCGGTCATGCCGTCCTCAGTCGCCTTGGAGTCGGTAACGACGATGATGGGCACGCCGGCCGTCTGTGCGTCGCCGTGCACCTCCTCGCAGAGGGCGAGGCCGTCGATCTCCGGGTCCGACGCGTCCAACACCAGCAGGTCCACCTCCCCTGCCCGCAGCATCGGCATGGCTTCGGGGGTGTCCTGCGCCTCCACGATCGCGTAGCCGTTCTGATCCAGGTACCGGTGAAGCCGCCCGAGATCGTCGGGCTTTCGATCCAGCACCAGGATGTGCTTGCGCGGCGGCTCTTCGTCCGACGCTCGCTTCTTCGCTGACATCGCCATTTCCACACCAACAGGGCCAAGCCCGTTCCCGACGTACATCCCATCGCATGCCGACCCGCGCCGCGAGGGCGAGCGCACCCCGCCTACGGCAGGTAGCCGAGTGGATCGACCGGGCGCTCGTCCTTGAACAGGCGCAGCGCCAGCTCGGGTGCCGCGGCGGCACCGCTATCGCCCACTGTTCCGATCCTCTGTCCCCGCCTGACGCGGTCCCCTTCCCCGACCGTCATCCTGTCGAGGGAGCCGTACCAGCTCACAATGCCGCCTGCGTGGCGCACGCACAGCACGTTGCCCCAGCCGGGCCGGGGCGAGCGACCCGCCGCAGCGCCGGCGACTACCTCGCCGTCCGCCACGGCGCACACCTCCGTACCCAACGGCGCCGCCAGCCCTATGCCGGGCTCATTCAACCCGCGCACCCTGTCATTGTAACGACGCACCAAGCTCCCCCGGGTGGGCCACCAGTAGCGGCTGCGCGGTTTGCCTCGATGCAGGGACGTGCGGGGAACGGCGACCAGCGTGTCGCGGGCTGCGGCACGGGGCGGCACATCGTTCCTTGGAAGACGGCCCTGGGGCCTCGTCGTGCGCTCGTGCAGCGGGATCAACAAGGGAAGGCCCGGCCGCAGGTTGCCAGGCTCGCAACTGTTCGACGCCAGTATCTTCCGCCATGGCACGCCGAAGATCCGGCCGATGGAGATCAAGGAGTCACCCATCTCGACATAGTATACGAGAAAACGGGGATTGGGCTGGGCGGTGAACGTGGCTACCACCGCGGGCGGCGATGTCGAACCACAACCCGCCCAGAGCTGCGCGCACCCCACTATTACCGACGCCACAAACAACCTGCGCATCTTCGTTCAAACCCCAGTATGGGAGCCGCAAGCGCCCGGTGTCTGCGATCAAACAGTCCATGAACACGAGCGATCATCTTAGCGCAGCCCGAAAGGCCAAGTCAATCCCGTTGCCTATCTCCGCACGTTCGCCGCGCCCGGCCGGGCAGGCGGCCGGGGCGCGGCGAGTTGCGGGTGGAAAGCCTGTAAGGTAGAATAGGGCTTTCCTCAAAGACCATGGGTGGGCCATCCGGTGTCAAAGATTTCCATTCCTGATGATCGAATGTACTTGCAGAACCATGAGTGGATCATGCTCGAGGAGGGAAGCACCCTGCTGGGCGTGGCGGAGCCGGTGGTGAAGGCGCTCGGCTCCCTGATTGCGGTGGAGATTCCCGGCGCCAATGATGAAATGATGCAGGGCGTCGCGTTCGGCGCCATAGAGAGTGCGAACGGCTTCCACGAGCTCGCTTCGCCTGCGGATGCCGTGATCCTCGAAGTCAATGATACCATCCTGTGGGACCTGGAGGCGCTCAGCAGCGACCCGTACGAAAAGGGGTGGCTCTTGAGGATCCACGTGCATGACCGGGAGCAGCTCCAGGGGCTGCTTGACGCGGCAGCCTACCGGGCGCATTGCAGCGAACTGAGGAAGAAGGGCAGGAAACTTGTCTGAGCGAAGTTACAGGGTAGGCGTCGTGGGCGCTGGCCTGGTCGGCGAGGAGCTGGTGCGCGTGCTGGAGGAGCGCAACTTCCCCTTCAGCGAATTGCGCATGATGGCGCGTTCCAGCCGCACGCAGGAAATGGCCGGCAAGCCGCGGCAGGTCACGGAAGCCACCGAGGATGCCTTCGACGGCTTGGATGTGGCCCTGTTCGCCGGCACGGAGGGGGCCTCGGGCGCATCCACGCTCTACGGGTGGAAGGCGGCGGAGAAGGGCGCGTTCGTGGTCGACAACGGCGGGGACTTCCGGATGGACGAGCGCGTGCCGCTCGTCGTCCCCGAGGTGAACGCCGATGCGATGCGGGAGCACGTGGGCTTTATCGCCAACCCCAACTGCAGCACCATTCAGATGGTGGTCGCGCTCGCGCCGCTGCACCGGGTGGCCGCGATCCGGCGCATAGTCGTCTCGACCTACCAGGCCGTCAGCGGCACCGGTCGGCCGGGGAGCCGCGCCCTCGCCGAACAGCGGCGCGCGGCCCTCGAGGAAGAAGGCGGCGCGCAGCTCGGCCCGTATTCCCACCCGATATACGACAACTGCATCCCCCACATCGGCAGCCTGAAGGACGAGATGCCCGGCTACTATAGCGAAGAGATCAAGATGGTCCTGGAGACGCAGAAGATCATGGGGCTGCCGGACCTGCCGGTGACGGCCACGTGCGTGCGCGTGCCGGTGGTCATCGGCCACAGCGAGGCCATCAACGTCGAGTTCGAGCGGGACCTCCCGCCCGAGGAGGCGCTGGCACTTCTCGCCGAGGCGCCCGGCGTGGTCGTAGCGGACTCGCCCGGGGATGCCGTCTATCCGCTTGCGGCGGAGGCCGCCGGGCAGGACCCGGTTTACGTGGGGCGCATAAGGCGGGACTTCTCCCGGCCCAACACGCTGAACCTCTGGTGCGTCTCCGACAACATCCGCAAGGGCGCCGCCCTCAACGCCGTCCAGATCGTCGAGAAGGCCATCGAGATGGGCCTGCTTTGACGGGGACAGCCACCCCCATCGCCTCCCGGTCATCCGTGGGCATTTGAGAGGGGCAAGAGACCAAGTGTCGGGCAGGCGATTTGTGGGGACGCGTCCCTATGACGCTCGACTGCCGGCGTCCTGCATGGCGCCTGCGACTTCGACCGGGGCGTCGAGCACCTCCCGCACCTTGGCCGCGAGGGCCTCGCCGGTGAAGGGCTTCTGCAGGAACGCTATGCCCGGTTCCAGCACGCCGGGGATGAATCCTCGCAAGAGCTCCTGAGGCGTGACCACTCATTCTCCGATCCCGCCGGAGCCGGAGTCAAGGCCGCCCGCGCCACTCGCGTGGCGGGAGCCAGGCGCCGCCTGCGATGCTCGAAGGTGCCGTGGCTTGCCGCTCGCTCCGCACGACCTTGTACGACCCCGCATCACGGGGCCATTTGACGCGCCCGGCACGGGGCTTTACGATACGCCTCCGGGCCACGCCCCGAAGAAACGGCCTTTACGGCCCTCATCATGCCTATGCGCGGCCGGCAATCCGCAATCTGCCGGCGGCAATGCAAGGCGCATGGGGCCTGCCGGTAGCCGCTCGGGACCCAGGGCGCCCGCCCAGGGCCTGCTGGGCCAGGAAGAAAGCGGTCAGAAAATAGGGGCGCGGGCCGGTGGATCGTCCGATTGAGATGTTTCCCTGTCCCCGAACGGCACACCATGAACCCGAAGCTCAAGATAGCGTTCTTCTTCTTCGACCTGATCCTGCCGATGGGCTTCGGCTACGCCCTTGCGCACTCGGGCAGGGTGAAGAGGGAGTTCTTCGACCGTATGATCCTCGTCGGCATCGTTGCGCTCGGCACGCCGCTGGCGCTGATGAGCTGCTGGAACGTGCAGCCGGATTGGAACGTCATCCGGCTTCCGCTGCTCGGGGTAGTGATGCTGGCGGCGCCCGGTTTCGCGGGCCTGCTGCGGGCCGGGTCCAAGTTCGACCATGCGCTCGAACGGGGGAGCTACTTGCTCAGCAGCATCCTGGCCAACCGCGGGGCGGTGGGCTCTCTGACGGTCTATATCCTGTACCAGGAGGAGGGCTACGCCTACTATCGGCTCGTGGTGCTGCTCGCGCCGGTCGTGGTTTACTGCTTCTGCTTTCCCGTAGCCGGCTATTTCCACGCCGCCGGCACGGGCCGCGAGTCGGGGCGCCCGAGCCTCAGGTCGCTGGTTCTGAACGTGCGCCAGATTCCCGCCCTGGGGGTCATTGCTGGGCTGGTGCTGGCCTTCAGCCGGGTGCCGCGCCCGGAGGCGCTGGGCCAGGTCTTCCACGTCGCCTTCCATCCGACCGTGTGGGTCTTCGTCATCCCCGTGGGCGCGTCGTTGCACCTGGGCAGGATGACCGGTTACCTGGGGCGCGCGGCCGAGTTGCTGCCGTTGAAGTTCCTGGTCGCTCCGCTCGCCACCGCCGCTGCGGCATGGGCCGTGGGGCTCGAGGGGAGGGCGTTCGTCTCCGTGGTCATCCTGGCCGCGTCGCCGACCGCCATCTCAGCCGTGACCACGAGTCGGCTCTTCAAGCTCAACGTGGACGTGGCGATGGCCGGCCTCATTCTCACCACCGGCGTCTACCTCGCGGTGGCAATTCCACTTCTGCTGTTTCTGATGTAGGATGCTATCGAGCCGGTGCAAGACGCTCCCTGGTTGGGCGGCTGCCCGGCGGCGCCGCTGGAGGACGAGCCGATGGAACGCAATGCCGTGCGAAGGGCGCTGCTTGAGCGCAGGGTGACGCTGGGCACGTGGATACAGATCGGCCACGCCGCCGTGGCAGAGGTGCTCGCCGAGGCCGGCTTCGAGTGGATAGCCGTCGACTGCGAACACACCGAGATCGACGTGGAGGGCGTCACGCAGCTCGCGCGCGGGATGTACGGGCGCGGCCCGGTGCCGATGGTGCGGGTGCGAGAGAACGATACGCTGGCCATTCGCCTAGTGCTCGACGCCGGCGCCGGGGGCGTCATCGTGCCCATGGTCGGCAGCGCCGAGGAGGCCGCCCGGGCGGTCGCGGCCGCCAAGTATCCGCCCGAGGGCGTGCGGGGCTACGCATTCTCGCGCGCGAACGACTATGGCGTCGGCTTCGACGACTACGTGCGCCACGCCAACGAGGAGATCGCGGTGGTGGTGATGATCGAGTCGAAGCGGGCCATCGAGGAGATCGACCCGATCCTGTCCGTCGACGGCGTCGATGGCGTTCTCATCGGCCCCTACGACCTGAGCGGCTCCTATGGGGTGCCCGGGGAGATCGACCATCGGCTGGTGAGAGATGGTTGCGGGCGCGTCCTGGAAGCGTGCGTGCACGCCGGCAAGAGCGCGGGAATCCACGTGGCGCGGCCCGACGACGGCGCCATCCGGCAGGCCCTCGATGACGGATTCACCTTCATCGCCCTCGGGGTGGATGCCGTATTCCTCGACGAGTCCGCCCGCCGCGCGCTCGAGACCGCGCGGTCGGCGTTGCGCTGACCAGCGCCCCTACCGCGGGTCCGCGATGCGCCCGACGAACAGGATGAGCCGCGAATGGAGATCGCCGATGATGAATACGAACGGGTGATCGGCGCGGAAGACGGCCTTCGGGGGTTCCGGCGCCTTCGCCCCGCAGCCGATGCCGAACCCGGTCGCGGCGGCGGCCTCCGTCCCCTTCTCATTCACGTCCACATACGCCTGATGTACGGCCGTCTGGACAAACAGATCCTTTCGGCCGTTCATCCCAGAGAAATCTGCCCGGCCTTCCACAAACGCGTCCGTCATTCCGACTGAACGGAGGGCTGGCTCCAACCGGAATCCCGTGGTCGTCTTCCACTTCGGCAACGTGACTGTCACCTCGTAGTATCGGGCCTGGTCAAGCCAACTTGAGAGCTTCTCCGCGGTGAGCGACTCCTCGAGTCTTGCGAGCCCCTCGGCCTTGTCCGGAAGCAGGACGACCATCCCCAGCTTGCGGCCAACATACGGAAGCACGAGCCCCTTAAGACCTTCCTCCTCGAAGTAGCCGAAATGCCCCGTCTGGTGCATCATCGGCACGTGGACTTCGTCCCCGCCAAGGAGCGTGAAAGGCCCATCCTCCGTACGCTTCTTCTCGAAGCGGGATGCCCACTCGCCCTTGAAGTAGATCGCGTTGGTCAGGACCAAGCGCGTGACCACTGTCAACATGTCCCGATGGATTATGTCTTCGATCTTGCCCCTGGTTTCTTCTTTCACCCAGGCGTTGATGGCTTTGCTCGCCCCGCCCGGGTCGTTCACGAAATCGACTTGCCTGGGGCCAGCGCCGTAATGCGCCCGGGTCAGGTCGAGGTACTCCTGGCGAAAACGGTATCCCTTCTGGCCCCAGATGGCGCTGGCAATGCGGAGCTCGTAGCCGCCCTGCTCTGCGCCCTCGTGCACATCGGCGAGGAGATCCTCGAACGTAGGATGGAGCTGCGTCCGCCCCAACTCGTTGTGGAGGGTCTTCGCCATCTGTGCCTCGGTATTGCCCCGCGCGCCGGCATAGACCATCGCCAGTGTCTCATAGATGCTGAAATGCGAAAGGAACAGGTTGCCTCTCTGCTCCCTGAGTTTCGCATAGAGATCGAAGGCGAACGCATTATTGCCGCTGACCAGAGCCTGCGTGTCCGGACTGATCGCGGACGACGAAGGCTCGCCCGCCCAGTCCACCGTCAGGGGCACAAGAACCAACAGAACCACCAATGCCCGGATAGACTTTTTCATTGCGCAAGCCCCCTTCTTGCCACTCCCCCGTTCCAGCTACCTCTTTTTCAGCTTCCATTGTGCAAGCCGGCCATTGTCGTGTCAACCGTGGCTTGGCGCGGGAAAAGTATTGACCTCAGGCCGAACGCGGGGTACGCTATAGTGAGCACCGGGCGGCAAGTCGCTTTTGAAGGAGGGCGGGCGATGATCGAGGATTACTTGCGCAACAAGGGCGTGGAGTTCGAAGTCATCCGGCACGACCTGGCCTATACGGCCCAGGAGACGGCGGCCACCGAGCACGTATCCGGCCACATGTTCGCCAAGACCGTCATAGTCACCGACGGGGAGGCGTTCCACATGCTCGTGCTGCCGGCCTCGCACCAGGTGGACATGAAGCGCGCCGGGAAGCTCGTCGGCGCGAAGGTCCGGCTGGCGTCCGAGGAGGAGATGACGCCGCTGTTCGCGGGGTGCGAGACGGGGGCGGAGCCGCCTTTCGGGTCGGTCTACAAGATGAAGACCTTTGTCGACCCGTCCCTTGAACTGCTGGAGAGCATAGTCTTCCGCGCCGGCACCCACGAGCGGACGCTCAGGATGAGCTACGAGGACTACGTGGCGCTGGAGAACCCGACCGTCGCCGAGTTCGGCGCTCCTTGAGGTAAGGCGCTGCCTGCAGAGCCCCATCCAGGCTCCGGCCGGACGAAGCGGGTTCTGCAGGTAGCGCCTACGCCGTGAACTCCAGGCGGCCGAAGTATTCCGGCCGGTGGAAGTCCGGCGAGGGGGTGCCGACGGGCGACCAGCAGGAGTGCTGCGGGTCCGTAGCGCCGCCGCACCGGTAGAAATTGCCCCTCCACTTCGTGCCCGGCCCGACCGACACGGCGCGGCCGATGAACTCCCCCAGCACATCGAAGGGCAGGCCCACCTCCAGCACCCAGCCGTCGTCGGCCGGGGATTCTTCCTTTGTGGGACCGGGGACGGAGTGGGCCAGCGTGATGCGCGCCGCAAGCTCCGGCCCGATGAGCCGCCGCTCCTGACGGCCCTTTCCGTGCCCCAGGTGCAGCGTGCCGCAGCAGTTGACCTCGAGGTTGAAGTAGCTCTCGGGGTCCTCGGGCACGGTGGCGAAGAACTCCGCGCAACTGTCCTGACAGACGCCGCCGTTCAGCTCGGTGCGGCTGGCCGAGATGTGCCGGTCCTCACACTCGAACTGGAGGTAAAGGCAGCGCTCCGTGTAACACGCCTTGACCGTCGTCGCCTGCTTCTCGCCCAGGACGTACCAGGGAAAGCGGTCGATCATGGCCGGGGCGAGCCAGGACCAGGGCTCCCGCCCTGGATCGCCGCCGAGTTCGATCTCGCCCGGGATGCGGCGGATCGAGTAGGTCGCTTCGTGATCTTCTGAGGTCATCAGGCCACCCTTCTTCGAGCTGCGGAACGGCACTGCGGGCATTATAGCCTGCGGGGGAGGGGATGCATAATCCGGACCGCCGGGCACTTCCTGCCGATGCGGTTCGAGGTGGATGCGGAGCGCCGCATCATTGCGTGTCGCCATTGACGCGTGCCGGCCCGGGTGCGTTTGAGGGCGAGGCCGTATTGTGGGACGAGGAAAAACGACTTTGACTTTGCCGACCGTGCAGTGTAACCTCATAGCGATGGAAACCGCTCGTGATTCATACTCGTCGACCGTCCGCGTTGCGCAAGGGAGTGCAGTGGCATGAGAATAGTCTGGACGCGTCTCAGAGGGCGAACGGGTCAGGGTCTGGTGGAGTATGCGCTGATCCTGGTGCTTGTGGTGCTGCTTGTGATAATCGCCCTCAGCACCATCGGCACAAAGACGCAGAACACCCTTGAGGAAGGGACGAACGCATTCCCGTAAGGACATGGGAGGCATAAGGCGCTGCCTGCAAAACCCCATCCTGGCTTCGGCCGGCT
>CAZXDF010000401.1:0-3119 GCA_964639345.1 uncultured candidatus Brocadiaceae bacterium
GAGCTTTCCGAGAAGTGCCCGGACGTGGCCCAGATGCCGGAGGAGGAGGGCGAGGAGGTGCTGGAAGCTCATGCGCTGCCTGCGGAGCATCGCAAGCGGGGATGTGCCTGATTGCCCCGGCGGCTTGAAACTTCTCGGGGCCGGCGGTATAACGGGCACCACGTTCTCATGCCGTCCAGAAGACCTGCGTAGGATCAGTTCCAGGATCTCGAGAGGTGCCTTGCATCGTGCTAAGCATCGAATGGCGCAAACGGATTGACCACTGGCGACGGGTTCTTGGCGATCAGCTGTACCTACCGGTCTGCGAGCTTGAGCTGGCGGGCTTCATGACAACGGACCAGCTGACTCAGGGCGAGGCAGCAGAAGGTCCATTCCGGCCGACGCCACCCGGAACTCGCTGGGGCGCGAAGTTCGAGTACGGCTGGTTCCGGTGCCCGGTGACGGTGCCGCAAGAGGCCGAGGGCAAGCGCCTGGTCCTGCAACTGGATACGGGTTCCGAGAGCGCGATCTACGTAGACGGCCGTGCCGTCGGCGCACTGGACGACTGGCACAAGCACCTGACGCTCAGTTGCTCTGCTATGCAGGGTACGACCTACGAGATCCTGGCCGAGTCCTACGGCGGCCACGGGCACATCAGCTGCGGTGGCGGTCCCGTCCCCTACGGAGTGGAGACCGTGCCCGCATGTCCCCCCACGCAAAAGACGGTGGGTCGCACCACGATCGGCATCTGGGAGGAGGAAGCCTATCAGCTCTGGATGGACGCCGAAACGCTCGTGCAGCTCCGCGACGCCAGCGATATTGAATCCCTGCGCGTGGCAGAGATCGACGAGGCGCTGCGTGAGTTCACATGCATCGTGGACCTGGAGCTGCCGCGCGAGGCCATGATGGAGACGGTGCGGGCGGCGCGCAAGAGGCTCCGATCTATGCTCGAATGCACTAACGGCAGCACGGCGCCCACGATGTACTGCTTCGGCCACGCTCACATCGATGTCGCTTGGCTCTGGCCGCTGCCCGAGACCGAGCGCAAAGCCCTCAGAACACTCTCCACCGTCCTGTCCCTGATGGATGAATACCCCGAGTACCGCTTCCTGCAGCCCCAGCCCGAGCTCTACCGCATGCTCAAGACCCACTACCCGGACTTCTACGAGCGCGTCAGAGCGGCGGCGGCGGACGGGCGGATCATAGTTGAGGGCAGCACCTGGGTCGAGATGGACACTAACATCACAGGCGGCGAGAGCCTGATTCGGCAGTTCATCTACGGCAAGCGCTTCTTCCGCGAGGAGTTCGGTCTGGAGACAGAGTTGCTCTGGCTACCGGACGTATTCGGCTATTCCGGGGCGCTGCCGCAGATCATGCGCGGCTGTGGCACGAAGTACTTCGCCACGGCCAAGATCTTCTGGAATTACAATGGCGGCGATCCGTTCCCGCACAACACCTTCACATGGGAGGGCATCGACGGCTCGAAGGTCCTCGTTCACCTCTGCAACGACTACAGCTCGCAGACCGGGCCGCGCTATGTCATCAGGCGCTGGCGGGAGCGCCGGCAGAAGGACGGCATCTGGTCGCGCTTGATGCCGTTCGGCTGGGGAGACGGGGGAGGCGGGCCCACGCGTGATCATCTGGAGTTCCTGCGCCGACAGGCGGACCTCGAGGGCGTTCCCCGCACGCGGATGGCCTCGCCCGTCGACTATTTCAAGGACCTGGAGGAGCGCGGAGTGCCGGACGTCAACTACGTCGGAGAGCTCTATTACCAGTGCCACCGGGGCACCTACACCTCCCAGGCGAAGACCAAGAAGGGCAACCGCAAGAGCGAGATCGCCCTACGCGAGGCGGAGATATGGGCGACTGCGGCGGGAGCGCTCAGGGACTTCGAGTTCCCAAAGGCCGAGGTGGACGAAGCCTGGCGCAAGGTGCTCGTCACGCAGTTCCACGACGTGCTGCCCGGCTCGTCGATCGAACGCGTCTACCAGGACGCCGAGGCGGCCTACGCAGAGGCCATCGAGATGGCGCGCGAGGTCGCTCAGGCTGCGGTTGGCGCCCTCGTCGCCGGGGAAGCAAGTTCCCGCACCGTCTTCAACTCCCTGTCGTGGGAACGCACCGCCGTGGTCGAGCTGCCGGCAGGCTGGAAAGGCGCCTCCGCGAACCGGGAGGCGCTGCCTGTCCAGGTGGTCGAGGAGCGGGCCTGCGCCGAGCTGGTGCTGCCCCCTTGCGGCTGGGCGACCATGACGGCATCCGATGGGGCGGAAGCGCCGGACAAGCTGATCGCCGAAACGGGTCGGCTGGAGAACGAGGCGCTGCGTGTGGAGTTCAACAACCGCGGCGAGATCACCAGCATCTACGACAAGCAAGCGGACCGAGAACTGGGCGGCGGGCTCTGTAACAGGTTCGCCATGTACAAGGACGTCCCGACTGCCTTCGACGCGTGGGACATCGACAGCATGTACGCCATGACCCCCGTTGACCTCCCGGACGAAGCGGAAGTCGAAGTGGTCGCCGGTGGGCCGCTCATCGCTGTGCTCCGCATCAGGCGCGAGCTGCATGATTCCACGATGACGCAGGACGTGAGCCTGCGCCGCGGCAGCCGGCGGGTCGAGTTCAAGACCACAATCGACTGGCAGGAGAGCCACAAGCTGCTCAAGGTCAACTTCCCCGTTGCCTACCATGCAAACGAGGGCATCCACGCGATCCAATTCGGGCACATCCGCCGGCCGAACCACAAGTCGCGGCCTTTCGACGCCGACCGGTTCGAGGTCTGCAATCACAAATGGACGGCCATCGCGGAAGAGAACCGTGGCTTCGCCGTCCTGAATGACTGCAAGTATGGGATCAATGTCGATGGCAACAGCATCAACCTGACGCTGCTGAAGTCCGCCACTGCGCCGGACATGAATGCCGACAAGGGCATGCAGGAGTTCACCTATGCGTTCTACGCCTGGAACGGCAGCCTGGCCGACGGCAACGTAGTGCGCGAGGCCTACGAGGTAAACGTTCCGGTGATGACGGTCGCGGGCTCCGGCGGTCGGCAGTCGCTGTTGTCCGTCGATGCGCCAAACATCGTGGTCGAGACGGTGAAGCCGGCGGAGGACGGCTCGCGCGACGTCATCGTGCGGCTCTACGAG
>CAZXDF010000402.1:0-9996 GCA_964639345.1 uncultured candidatus Brocadiaceae bacterium
GCCGACGCCCAGACGGAACAAGAAGACCAAGCCGACGCCGCCTGAACCTCCATACACAACATTTGACAATAACTCCGCTCCAGGAGCATGACAGCTATGTAGGAGCCAACCTGGAGCAGTCCACCATGACCGTGGAGGACGCGATTCAGAGAACGGGAGCCCGAAATGTCATTATGGCAGGAGGTCTGCCCCTCGATCGCTCATCGCTTGACGCAATGCCTTCCGCCAGGCGGATCATCTGCAAGTCGGGCATCCACGCGTTCGCTGACGGCAAGGCGATAATGGATCGTGACGAGTTCCTGGGCAACCTCCGCGCGGCAAAGGAATTCGCCGCTTCCGACGAGCGGATCGAAGCCTTCCACGTCGATGACTTCAGCGGCACGAGCATCGACGCCGGGGTCACGAGCGAACACGTTACGCAACTCCAGTTCGCCAACGTGGTGGAACGTCCACAGTTGCCTTTAGGCGTGACGAACTACACCGCGCACCTGGAACGCCCTGAGCTTCCCCCGCCGTTGCAGTACTTTGCATACATGCTTGTGCCTCTCTGGCATGCGGATCAGATTGACACCGTGCCGGAGGCCCTCAACCGGCTGTCGAACATGAGCGGCGGCAAGCCGATGATCCTGTGCTTGTACGTGCGCGACTTCGGCAACGCAAAGCCTATCCCGCACCAGCTGATGCAGCGCCACCTTGACCTGGCGGAGAGGTTAGTCCGTCAAGAGCGGGTCACCGGCCTGTGCATTTGCGGAACCTGCATGATGGATCTCGACTGGGAATCGAACCGTTGCTTCTACGAGTGGCTGGATCGGGTAGGAGATACGACAATCTGACTCAGAGCAGCCGGCGTATCGCAGGGGCGTACCGAAGTGCCGCAAGCCAAACGCACGATGCTTCTGCGGGAGATTGTTGCTGGCCGGGCACAACTCTGTGGCAGCAAGGCAACGGAAGAGGCGCCAATGGGCAGAGGCACCGCATAGAATGGCAAATAGCAAGTCCCTGAGTCGGAGGGAGGGAGCAAGACGCTCGACCACAATCCACTGGAGGCGTGCGCGAGGGGCTTCTACGTGTGTCTCTCCCGCAGCGTGAGCCGCGTTGTTGACCCGCCTCACCCATTGTTTGCAGACGAAAGGACTACCTGGACATGACACTGATGAGACCGAACGGATCGGATGCGACGGACAGCCGGAATCGGAGCCGTGACATCACCCCCAGCAGCGGCATCTGCTCACGCTGCTTCGACGGGTGCCGAGGGAACTGCGAGATATTCCAGGCCTCCTTCCGCGGGCGCGAGCTGCTTTATCCAGGCCCGTATGGCGACATAACGGCAGGGGCCGAGAAGGACTATCCCGTCGATTATTCCCACGTGAACATCCTGGGCTACGCCCTGGGCGCCGAGGGGCTGACGGGTGGGCTCAAGCCCACGCCGGACGATGCGATCTTCCCCAACGTGCACACGGAGGTCGAGTACGGCCTGGCGCACAAGGTGAAGATGGCGGTGCCGGTCTTCACGGGCGCCCTCGGCTCCACCGAAGTGGCCAGGAAGAACTGGGAGAGCTTCGCGGTGGGCGCGGGACTGGCCGGGATCACGGTGATCTGCGGGGAGAACGTCTGCGGCATCGACCCCGAGCTCGAACTCGGCTCCGCCGGCAAGGTCAAGAGCAGCCCCGAGATGAAGCGGCGGGTGGACTCCTGGCGCAAGTTCCACAGGGGGTACGGGGACCTCGTGGTTCAGATGAACGTCGAGGACACGCGGCTGGGCGTGGCGGAGTATTGCGTGCGCGAGCTGGGCGTGGGGACAATCGAGCTGAAATGGGGCCAGGGCGCCAAGTGCATCGGCGGGGAGATCAAGGTCGACTCCATCGAAAGGGCGCTCGAGCTACAGAAGCGCGGCTATCTCATCACGCCCGACCCCAGCCTGCCAGCCGTCCAGCAGGGCTACAAGGACGGTCAGATAACCGCTTTCGAGCGCCACAGCCGCCTGGGTTTCATTGACAAGGAAGGTTTCCTGGCCGAGGTCCAGCGCCTGCGCGACATGGGAGCCAAGCGCGTCACGCTCAAGACCGGGGCCTATGGGCATCGCGAGCTTGCCATGGCCCTGGCATGGTCCAGCGAGGCCGGGATCGATCTCCTGACGATCGACGGCGCGCCCGGCGGCACCGGCATGAGCCCCTGGCGAATGATGAACGAGTGGGGCGTCCCGACCTTCTACCTCCAGTCCCTGGCCTACAACTTCTGCGAGCGCCTTGCGCGGCGCGGCGCCCGGGTGCCCGACCTCGCCATAGCGGGCGGGCTCTCGACCGAGGACCACATCTTCAAGGCCATCGCCATGGGCGCGCCCTACGTGAAGTCCGTGTGCATGGGCCGGGCGATGATGATCCCCGGGTTCGTGGGCAAGAACATCGGCGAGTGGATCGAGAACGGGGACCTGCCCAAGACCGTCAGCGCGCACGGGGACACCGTCGAGCATATCTTCTACTGCTACGACGAGCTGAAGGCCGAATACGGCGACGCGGTAAAGGAGATGCCACTGGGCGCGATCGGTGTCTACACCTTCGCCCAGAAGCTCCGGGTCGGCCTCCAGCAGCTCCTGGCGGGCAGCCGGAATTTCAGCGTGCCCACCATTAGCCGCAGTCACCTGATCGCCCTGACGCGGGAGGCCGCCGACGTCTCCGGCATCCCCTACGTGATGGAGGCCGGGCTGCACGAGGCGGAGGCAATCCTGGACGGCGCCTTCCAGGCCCGGACGGTTAGCGTATACGGCTGACCCCGCATAGACTATTCAGAATGTGTTGCCCGCTGGATTCTGCAGCCCCACTGTCCTACCATGGAAGACGGTAAGGAGGTGGGACGATGGCTTCAGCGGCACCAGATGCTGCGGCACCCGACGCTGCGGCGCCCTGCGTGCTCGTGGTGTTCGGAGCGAGCGGGGACCTGAACCGGCGTAAGATCGCCCCGGCACTCTACAACCTTGCGCGCGAGGGCCTCCTGCCCAAGCGCACGATCGTGCTGGGCTATTCGCGGACGGAGTTCAGCGACGAGGCCTTCCGCGAGCACCTCAGGGAGAACGTGGCCGAGTTCTCGCGCGAAAGACCCCTGGACGAGGACGTCTGGACGGACCTTGCGGCGCGCACCTTCTACCAGCGGGGCGGGTATGACAGGATCGAGGATTTCCGCCGGCTCAAGGAGCGCATAGACGAGCTGGACGCGCGTTTCGGCACGGGCGGCAGCCGGCTCTTCTACCTGGCCGTGCCGCCGGGGCCGGCGCTGGCGGTCCTGGATTGCCTGGCGTCCTGCGGCCTCATCGAGCGCCGCCGCCCCGGAGGCGACGAGGAGGCCGGCGGCTACGTGCGCGTGGTGGCGGAGAAGCCCTTCGGCCGCGACCTGGAGTCGGCCCGCGAGCTCAACCGCGCCATCGATGCCAGGCTGGACGAGTCCCAGGTCTACCGCATCGATCACTACCTGGGCAAGGAGACCGTGCAAAACATCCTGGTGCTGCGGTTCGCGAACTCGATCATCGAGCCCATCTGGAACAACCGCCACGTGCGCCACATCCACGTGACGGTGGCCGAGACGCTGGGGGTGGAGGGCCGGGCGGGGTTCTTCGAGCGGACGGGCGCCCTGCGGGACGTGCTCCAGAGCCATGTGCTTCAGCTCCTTTCGCTCGTCACGATGGAGCCGCCGTATTCCCTGAGCGCGGACTCGATTCGGGACGAGAAGGCCAAGCTGCTGCGCTGCCTGCGGCCGCTGGGTGGCGAGGAGCTGCGCTGCAGCCTCTTGAGGGGGCAGTACGGCCCCGGCCGAATCGACGGGCGGCAGGTCGCGGGCTATCGCCGGGAGGATGGCGTCGATCCGAACTCCAACACCGAGACGTTCGTGGCGCTGCGGACCTATATCGACAACTGGCGCTGGGCGGGCGTGCCGATTTACCTGGCCACCGGCAAGCGCCTGCCGGAGCGCCTAACGGAGATCGCGGTGGAGTTCGAGGACGTGCCGAACATCCTGTTCCGCACGGTCGAGCACGTGCAGTTGGAGCCGAACGTGCTGAAGATCCGCGTGCAACCGGACGAGGGCGTGTCGCTGCGCATCGTCACCAAGGCGCCCGGGCTGAAGCTGGACATCCGGCCGGCGGAGATGGATTTCCCGTACGCGAGCACGTTCAAGTCGAACTCGCCCGAGGCCTACGAGCGCCTGGTGCTGGACGTGATGGCGGCCAACTCCACGCTGTTTGCGCGCCGGGATGAGATCGAGCTGGCCTGGCAGTTCGTGGACCCCATTCTCAAGTATTGGGACGGGCGCGCGCCGGAGTTCCCCAACTACCCGGCCGGCACGTGGGGGCCGATAAGGGGGCGGGACTTCTTCCGCGAGGACGTCTGTTACATCGAGGCGCCGCGGCGGTGACGGTGCAGGTTCGTTCGGCACTTGTATCTCGTCATTCTGCGCGGCTGCTTGCGCCGGATTCCGCGCCCCGTATAATAGGGGTTTCCCTTCGTCGGAACTCGGTGAGAAATGGCTGACGAACACGCCGGCGGCGAGTGCATTCTGGTACTGGACTTCGGCTCGCAGTATGCGCTGCTGATCGCGCGGCGCGTGCGCGAGGCCCGGGTCTACGCGGAGGTGGTGCCGCACACCATCACGCCCGAGGAAGTCAGGGCACGCGGCGCCAGCGGCCTGATCCTGAGCGGGGGGCCGGCGAGCGTCTACGCCGAGGGCGCGCCTCGCTGCGATGAGGGCCTGTTCAGGCTGGGCATCCCCGTGCTCGGCATCTGCTACGGGCTCCAGCTTGCATGTCAGGCCCTCGGGGGAAAGGTCAGGCAGGCCTCTCGGCGCGAGTACGGCCGGGCGGTTCTCGAGGTGGCCGAGCACGGCGACCTGTTCCACGGCCTGGGCGATCATCTCGCGGTATGGATGAGCCACGGGGACCAGGTGGCCGAGCTTCCCGACGGGTTCGATACGCTTGCGAGCACCGACACCTGCGCCCACGCAGCCGTGCGCAACCTGGAGGCCAAGTACTGGGGCATTCAGTTCCATCCCGAGGTGACCCACACGCCGCAGGGGGCCGAGATCCTGTCGAACTTCCTCTATCGCATCGCTGGATGCGAGGGCACATGGGAGATGACGCAGTTTATCGAGCACACGGTGCAGGAGGTGCGCGAGCGCGCAGGCCAGGCGCGGGTGGTGCTGGGCCTCTCGGGCGGCGTGGACTCCTCGGTGGCGGCGGTGCTGCTGAACCGGGCCATCGGCGAACGACTCATCTGCATCTTCGTCGACAACGGCCTGCTGCGCGCCCAGGAGGCCGAGAGGGTGGAGAGCGTGTTCCGCGAGCACTTCCGGATGGACCTTCGCGTCGTGGACGCCTCGGAGAAGTTCCTCTCCCGCCTGGCCGGGGTGGCGGATCCCGAGAAGAAGCGCAGGATCATCGGGCACACGTTCATCGAGGTGTTCAAGGAGGCGGCCGCGGACATCGAGGGGGCGCGCTTTCTTGCGCAGGGCACGCTGTATCCGGACGTGATCGAGAGCGCCGGCATCGAGGGCGGCGTCGCCGCGGTCATCAAGACCCATCACAACGTGGGCGGGCTGCCCGAGGAGTTGGGCTTCGAGCTCATCGAGCCTCTCCGCTACCTGTTCAAGGACGAGGTGCGCAGGATCGGCGAGACGCTTGGGCTGCCGAGGGAGGTCGTCTGGCGCCATCCTTTCCCGGGGCCCGGGCTGGCGGTGCGGATCGTGGGAGAGGTGACGCCGGAGCGACTGCGGATCGTGCGCGATGCGGACGACGTGCTCATGGAGGAGATCATCGCCGCCGGCTACTACGACCGCATAGCGCAGGCCTTCGCGGTGCTGCTGCCGCTTCGCAGCGTGGGCGTCATGGGCGACGAGCGCACCTACGAGCACGTGATCGCCATCCGCTGCGTGGACAGCGAGGACTTTATGACGGCGGACTGGTCGCGGCTGCCGGACGAGTTGCTCGGGCGCGTATCGAACCGCATCATCAACGAGGTGCGGGGCGTCAACCGCGTCTGCTACGACATCTCCTCCAAGCCTCCCAGCACCATCGAATGGGAGTGAGGCGCCCTCTCTCGTGCACGTTCTCGCCCTCAGGCGCTATTGATGATGGGTCGAGGAGTTCCGCTCACCCGGGGTAGCGGAGGCGCTCCAAGCGCCCGTTGGACGGGCGTCTCGCCTCCGTCGCCGCCGAGGGCGGCGGCGCTACCCATGGGGGTGCGGCAGTTGCACCTGCCAAACCAAGAGGCATACGCGGAGGATTGCATGAAGGGTTCGGGTGCCGGTTGCAGCAAACTTGGCATATGCGTCATCGGTCTGGGGTTTGGCGCTGTCGGTCATGCGAAACATCTCAGCGCCATGGAAGACGTGGACCTGTATGTCTGTGACACCGATCGGGCCAAGGTCGAATCCGCCGAGCGGGAGTTTGACGTCGCGGGCTCGTTCTCGTCCATTGACGAAGCCCTGGGGTGCGAGGCGATCGACGCCGTGGTTATCGCGCTGCCGCACCACCTGCACTGCCCCGTGACCATCAAGGCGGCGGAGGCCGGGAAGCACTGCATGGTCGAGAAGCCCATGGCCCTCGATCTGCAGGAAGCCGACGCCATGATCGAGGCCGCAGAACGCGCCGGCACCCGGCTGGCCGTTGCGGAGAATTACCACTTCATGCCTGACTCCGCGGAGGCATGCCGTCTCATCGCCGCCGGCCTTGTCGGAACCGTGTTCATGGTCCAGGTGCACGCGATGTGGCGGAGGGCCCCGCGGCCGGGTTCATGGTGGTCCCAGCGCACGGCCACCGGCGGCGGGGTCCTGATGGGTGGGGGAACCCATTTGATCAGGACGTTGCGGTTGCTGGCCGGCGGGTCCGCCGAACTCGTCTTCGTCCTGTTGGCGGACAAGGTTGACGCCGAGCTAGCCCTGGAAGGGGAAGATACCGCCGTCGTTTCAGTGAGATTCGACAACGGCATTGTGGGAAGCGTGGCCATGAGTTGGGGCGTCGCCCATGGTGCGCCGTGCCCTGTTTTCACGGTCTATGGCACACATGGCTCGATCATCGCGACCGCATCGTCGAACCGCGACGACCGCGGCCTCATCGTCCATTCCAGCCGAATCGAAGGGGTTGGCCCTGCCGATGGCGAGTTGCGGATCGAGTGCGACGGCGGGTATCGTGACTCATTGCCCGCCGAGTGCCGGGAGTTCGTAAGATGGCTGAGGACCGGCGGACCGTCGCCCATCGACGCGTGCGAAGGGCGCAGGGATCTGGAGATCGTGGAAGCCGCCTATCGGTCCGCCGAGTCTTCCCAAGCCGTGCACCTACCCCTGTGAGGCCGCCAAATGCTGGTGACCGATGTTCACGCACACTTCGGCGAGCACCGCTCCGATATGCCGGATGAGTTCGACCGGTGCATGTCGGCCACGGCGGCGGAGGTTGCAGGGCGCGCCGAGCGTGCGGGTATCGACCGCACCATCGTCTCATCGCTCGAGGCCATCTTGCCGTCAGGGCGGGACGTCGCGAGGGCGAACGATAAGGCCCGGGCCGCTGCGGAGGCAATCCCCGCCATCTACTTCTGGGCCGTTCTCGATCCCGATGGGGCGGAGAACTGGAAAGATGTCGAGGAGCTGCTGCGCCACCCGAAATGCACGGGCGTCAAACTCCATCCCCTCATGCACGGATACGACATCAAGGACCGGGGCGAGGAGGTCCTTTCCTTTTGCAGGGAGCGTGCGGCCGCCGTCATCAGTCACACCGGGGACACCGGATGCGATCCGCTGGACTTCGTCGCGCTCGCCGACGCGTTCCCGGAGGTCGCGATTATTCTCGCTCACCTCGGCCACGGGCCGGGGGGCCACCTGTTCGGGCAGGTCCGGGCAATCGAGTCGAACGCAGCGGGGAACCTTTACACCGACACGTCGTCTCAGCGGTCCCTCTACGGAAGGCTGCTGGAGATGGCCGTCGAGCGCATCGGCGCGCGAAGGATCCTTTTCGGCACTGACACTCCCCTCTATTTTGCCGCATGCCAGAAGGCCAGGATCGAAGGGGCGGCAATCGGGGCGGACGAAAAGCGAAGGATTCTAGGTGAGAACGCGCAGGCCCTCCTGTTTGAACGAACCGACGGAAAGAGGTCCATGGGATGAACGAGAGGCTGACCGCGCAGTCGTTGAAGGGCATCTGGGCCGGCCCGCCCGTCTTCTGGGATGAGCGGTACCGCCTGGACGAGGATACCCAGGTCGAGAACTGGAAGCGCACGTGTTACGCTCAAGCCGCACGGGTGCGCCCACCGTACATCGGATGGACGCCGGAAGAGGTCGAAAAGGTCCGCGAGTGGTTGCGAAAACGGGACGACCTTTTCGACCTTTCCTAAGGCGCGCCGCCGGTCGACTTATTCCTCCGACGAGAACCCGGAGGGGAAGATCGGCCCGATCTCGCCCAGGTTTGCCCGAGCCTCCTCGATGTAGGCGCAGACGCGCCGCCTTTCGCGTTCAACAACCGCCGGGTCCTTGGTGTATTCGGTCTTGCACGCGGACACGTCGGGGTTGACCAGCAGCGCGCTCTCAGCGCGCGCGACGAGCTGGGGCGAGAAGCCGGCCTTCCTCAGTTTCGCCACGTAATCGCGCAGGACGCACAGGTAGTCGTAGTCCTCGGCGCCGTCGCGCAGGTTCTCAAGCCGGATGCTGCTCCAGGGCACGCCGCCGGGTCCGGGATACATCAGGCACCCGTCGTTGTGGGAATGCGCCACGGGCGAAGTAGCGGTGTCCCAGGGCCTGTTCGGCCACTTCTCCTCCGGGGTGGTGCCGGCCATGTTCGCCAGTCCGGTCTGAGTGGCCCGCCAGTAGTGGAAGCCTGGAACTCCGTATTGAAAGAGCTGCCAGCAGATGATGCGCGGGTCGATCTGGGGGCAATCGAGCTGGAAATTGGCGTAGGGCCCTTCGGGCCGGCAGCACGAGTACCACTCCACTTCGTCGCCGCGCGCCATGTTCTCCCTGTAGCAGTCCAGGCTTCTGTCGGAGGGATGGATCCAGACGTCGACGACCTCATTGAAGAACTCAGAGGGTTTCGACCCCGAGACCCCGGCCTTTGCCAGCGGCGTGGTCTTCATCCGCTGGCGAATGACGAACATGCTTTCCTTGTGCCGCTCGACGGGCGTCTCGCCTCCGAAGAAGCGATAGGCGATGTCCTCCCAGCCGTTCTCCACGATCACGGGCCAGCAGTGCTCGTCGATCTGGAGGTGCGAGACCCCGAGGTCCAGGATCTTCTTGAAGAACCGCTCGTAGTGCTCCAGGTCCGGCGGATCGCCTTCCTCCCTCGGCGGGACGATTGTGGTCGGCGCTATCTTGAACCTGGCGAACAGTAACGCGGCCTTCTGAAGGACCTCGAAGTTCTCCTGCGGACTGAGCCAGTTGTAGAAAGCTGTCCAGGAAGAATCCAGGTTGGTCCAGATGCGCAGGATGCGGCGCTTGGGCATGTTGAACTTGAAGACGCGAAGCTCGATGTCGAGCTGCTGCGACTGCTCGCCCTCGCCCTCGACATCGGCGTGCACGACGACGGGGCCGCGAAACTGTTTGTACCACCGCCGGTAGAGGCTCTTATTTCGCGCGCGTGTGTCGGGGGGCACCTTCATCCTCAGCCAGATCGGCTGGGCCATCCCCGGCTCGACCTCGAAGCGGCTCTCCGGGGTCATCGGCTCCAACGGATCGGGGTACCCGCCGGGCAGGCTTATCTTGCCGGCGCACGGCTTCTCGATCTCGACGTAGTGGACCCTGGCCAGCTCGAAGGCTTCGCCCGGGATGGGCGGGCCTTCGATAAGATCGTGCTCGCCGGTCCCGCGTTCGTCGTAGCGGACGGGGTCCTCACTGACCTCCCAGCTCTTGAGGTCGCGAACCTCGACGCGGACGTTTCGCAGCTTCTTTTCGCCGGCGATGATGACCACCTGACCGCTGACCCAACCCCCCATGGCGGCCGCAAGCTGGAGCGGCTTGCCGATTGGACCGTCGAAG
>CAZXDF010000403.1:0-5308 GCA_964639345.1 uncultured candidatus Brocadiaceae bacterium
GCAGGAGATGCGTAAGTCGCCGGCGACACTTTCTTCCCGGCGATGTCGAACACCCGCCTCTCTCTGCCCACCGGCAAGATGTCGCCCGCCTCGTTCTAATGGTCGATAGTCTGGGCAGGGCGCCCTTGTGCGGCGCTGACATAGGTGGCTTCAAAGAGCCTGGCAAAGTCCAGTATGTGAGGTGGGCAGCCGGGAACGGAGCGTGCAGCACATCGCCCCTCTACCTGACTGTCTGCGAGCTCCGAACTACAGTCGCCAAAAAGCCAAAGGTCTCCTTCCCACGTCTCTACCGTAACGTCGTGAGGCATGGGCGTGCCTACGTATACGGTGATCGGGCCGGATTCGCCCAGGTGGCCGTCTTTGTGAAGTTTGTCGAGCGAATGGCGCAAGTTCGAGAGACACCCGCTACATGCGCCACCTTCGAGGCACGTCACATTCGGGAAGCAACCTGAGCTGCTCATCACTCCGCGCCGAAAGTAGCGTCGCACCTCTTCAATACGTGGACCGACGATGGTGATCTCGTCCAGGCGGCCGCTGCCATAACTTTGCCCCCGGGCAATCATTATCATCGGCACCTCCTCCGGGGAGATTCCCATTATGGCCGCGGAGATGGTGTCCACTGCCACGACATCCTCTCCTGCCACTATTACGTTGAAGTCCTTCAAGGCGGAACCGAAGAGCGGAGCCTGGCCTTCACCGGCCCAAATGCCGTCAACCACCGTCACGCTGGGGCGCCGATGTGCCAGAATATCTACCATCTTCTGATGCACATCCTGCCTGTGGAACCGGAGTCGCTCACTATCGGGAAGCAGGCCGTGCAGGTTCTTGATGCCGAGGCTCACTACCGTCTGCACATGAGTCTTCATCTTGGGGATATTGATAAGGACATCGCAGTCCAAGACTGTCTTTGGCAAAACCGTTTTTCGCAGGAGGCGTGCCCTTCGACTCTCGCTCACAATCATGGGATCCTCGTCGAGGTAGCACACCTCGATATCGTGCTCTTCCAGCAGCGCCGCCACCTTCGACGCGCCCAGCGCATCGCGGGAGCTGACGCCGTACCCCGGATTCTCGCCGACGACAACGCGCGCCGCGCCGGCCTCCCGAGCAAGAAGAGCCGTCGCCAGGATCACTCTGGGGTCAGTGATGATGGCAAAGCAGTCAGCCATGTTGGGCCGAACGAGATTGGGCTTCAGCAACACCTCTTTCCCACTCACCAGATCCGAGAGCGAAAACGCCCGTGAGATGGCGTCTGATACAAGAGTTTTGACCTCATTGACACTTGCGGCATCGAAGCCCTCAGGTGAACCGCTGATGTGCAGAGCCTTCGCAATGCCAACGCGAGACCCCTTCACAGTCATCTTATCGGTGTCTCCCCGGCTGCTCATTGTGTCAGTACCCTTCTGCTGTATCCTTGCTCTCCGACCACGCCCTGATTCGGTATGTGGCGGCGCATGTGTCCCTCGGGCAGTTCACGACCGGTTCGGTCACAAGAAACGGCGACCGTTGCATGCCGATTGCGGCGAACCAGAGAGCTGGCGCGCTTGCTCCTCGTGGCCGGGAAGACGGCCCGATCGAGTACCGAGGCAACGCGGCGACCCACGTGCCGGACAAAGCCATTGTAGCCCAACCCGCCGGTCTCGGCAACCAAGCACCCGGGGGCGAGAGCGCCTTCTACGCCCGTTCTGACGCCTCAGAGGGCCTTTCCGTTCACATGACCCACTCAACGTCGCGCACAGCGTGGGCCAAGGCAAGGGGATTCTTGAGGTTTTTCTCAGGCAATGCGCCGCATCGACGGGCGCGCCGCTTTGGGGGCATACTTGCCCTGGCGGGCCGTCTGGCGTAGGATTTGGGAGGGAGAATGTAAGTCATGTGCCGAGAATTGATGCGTAGCGTGTGTCGCGGCTGCCATGGTGGATGCGGGGTACTCCTCACCGTCGACGAAGGACGACTGACCGATGTGGCAGGCGACCCTGATTCACCTTTCAACAGAGGGGCTATCTGCGTAAAAGGAAAAGCTGCTCCAGAAATCGTATACCACCCAGACCGACTGCGTCATCCGCTCAAGCGCAAGGGTGACAGAGGGTCCGGCCGCTGGCAGCAGATATCCTGGGACAAGGCGTTGGACGAGATCTCTGAGAGACTCGGAGAGATCCGCCTGGAGTCAGGCCCTGAGACGGTGGCCATCGGACAAGGCACAGGCCGCCACCATTACCTCCACGTGGTTCGGTTCGCGAACTGCTTTGGGACGCCTAACTGGTATGAGCCGGGCCTTGCGCAGTGCTTCCATCCCAGGATCACCGTCAGCAACCTTACATACGGCGCTCTACCGGTCGGGGACTACCTTGGCGAGGTGTCACCGCGGACCATTCTGTTTTGGGGGCATAATCCGCTGATCTCCGGTCCGGACGGAGAACTCTCTTTCCCCATCCGACGGACGCTTGCGAAAGGGTCCGTCTACGGGATCGCCGTGGACCCCAGGCGCAGCGAAACCGCCCGCCGCTGCAAGCTCTGGCTTCCGATCCGGCCGGGAACAGATGCGGCCCTGGCGTTGGCGATGATACATGTGATCATCAGCGAGCAATTGCACGATACAGACTTTGTCGCCGATTGGTGTGTGGGATTCAAGGAGCTTGCGCGACACGTTGAGAAACGTACCCCTGGGTGGGCGTCGAAGATCACAGGAGTGCCACCGCAGGACATCGCTCAGGCCGCTCGCGTCTACGCCACCAGGAAGCCCGGCATTCTCGATTGGGGGGTGGGGTTGGAGCAGAACGCCAACTCAACACAGACGGTTCGGGCCGTCGCCATCCTGCGGGCCATCACCGGCAACATCGACGTGCCCGGAGGAGACATCCTGGGCATGGGACTCCTGGGAGGTTATCCGGTCCATCGGGAGCACCTGCCCCGAGGCATCGCCGGGAAGCGCCTCGGCAGAGATTTCAGTCTCCTGGGCGGTTCATGGGCCCTGATGCCTTCTGCGCATATTCCAGCCTTGGTCCAAGCCATGCTGGATGGCGAGCCATATCGCGTCCGGGCCTTGCTCCTGTTGGGCAGCAACCCTCTCGTGACGGTGGCGGACGGGCCGCGATTTGGCCGCGCACTCGACAGGCTTGACTTGCTGGTCGCCGTGGATCTATTCATGACGCCATCGGCTGAGCGTGCAGACTATGTCCTGCCCGCAGCGTACTGGCCGGAGATTGACCAGGTTGTGGGGATGCCCTTTGTCGCGCACAATGCCATCCTCTTTCAGCGCAAATGCGTTGATGTTCCGGAGTGCCGCCCTGACGAGTGGATACTGGACGAGCTGGCGCGACGCCTGGAACTCCCGGGGGCGGACGAGAGGGTGGACGATTGTCTCAACCAGACGCTTCAACAGTCGGGGATTGGCTTTGGGTCCGAAGAAGCCACCGGAGCCTACTATCCGCCGCACCGCTACAGGAAGTATCTTCTCAGAGGCTTCCGCACCCTTTCAAGGAAGGTGGAACTCTACTCAAAGGTGCTGGAGCGCATGGGATATGATCCCATGCCGACTTTTCGTGAGCCGCCAGAGGGCCCTGTTTCGTCTCCCCATCTCAGCCGAGACTTCCCTCTGGTCTTGATCACGGGCGCTCGCCGGCTGCCGTTCTTTCACAGCGAGCATCGCCAGATCAAGAGCCTCAGGATGCTCCATCCCGAGCCTCGGGCGGAAATCCACCCTGAAACCGCCGAGAAGCTGGGAGTGGAGGAAGACCAATGGATAGCCATCAGTTCGCCCAAGGGCCGAATCGTCCAGAAGGCCCATCTGACCCTCGATATCAGGCCCGACGTGGTCAGCGTGGAACATGGTTGGTGGTTTCCCGAGGAACCGGGTCCGGACCACGGTGTTTGGCGCTCGAACGCGAACGTTTTGACCTCTCAAGAGGGTCCTTACGATCCCTGTTTCGGCAGCTATCAGTTACGCGGCTTGCCGTGTCGCGTTGATCCCGTCTCATCCGCGTAGCCTGAACGGTTACAGCACGGTCCGTCAACACACGCAGCGGGCGAGTGAACGCGGCTGAGAGCGCCCCCGGCGCCAGGGCCGGGGATGTCAGAAGCGCCATGCGGCCGGGCGAGACGCCCGGCCTACCCATACAGTGAGAAGCCGAGAACAGGTCTTCAACAGAGCATTAGATGTTCCAAGTCGTCCTCGCCGCCGGCATCGGGGGCACGGCGCGCCCCGGGCACGTGGACGAGCCAGTGGGAAAGGTCACGGCCGATGAGGGAGGAGAACTCCCGGATCTCGTCGGCGTAGTAATCGACGAGCATCCGCCGGATCTCGGCGCTCATGGGATCGTATACGCGTTGCTTGGGCTTGTCTGCGAGGTCGCCGACGAACGTATCATCCACGCCCAGGAAGCGGTAGATAGACCGGATGAAGGCCGCCGGATCCGCCGCGAGATCGTCGAAGAGGAACACCCCCATGTCCGGAAACGCGTCTCGCCAGTATTTCAGGTGCCTCGCGTAGTGCCCGTGCGTGCGAATCCAGCGTCCGTTGTCCCTGAACATCTTCTCGAACGGAACGATGAGCCGCATCTTGCCCCTCTTCCTCCGTCTCTCCGTCCACATCCAGTAGTGCGACCACGCCCTGTCGACCGGGTTGCGAAACACTGCGAAGATTCTGATATCGGGGTAGGCCTTCCTTATCTCGTCGCGGGCCGCCGGGTGCGGGCGGGTGAACTGCCGGACGAAAGACTTGGGCGCCCACCTGGGGTAGTGCTCGAGGGTAACCGCATTCGGCCGCGGAGTGATAAGGTAGCTGGGCGAAATCTCGCCCGCGATGCGCTCACCCTTGTCCTTGAAGCGGTCGTGGTACCAGTCGTATCCCCTGTAGTAATAGTGGGTCCAGAAGCATAATTCCTTCTTCTGGATGTAGACCCCCGGGTGTTCATTCAACCGGGCCGCGACCCATGTCGTAGCGGACTTCGCCACGCCTATGCCGATGAAGTCGGGCCCTTCGCCCATAGCGGCCTCTGAAGAAGGAACGTGCGCTCAATTCTACCATGCGCGCCGGGAAGGTCAACGCGGATGGCTTTCGCGCCTACAGGTGGGACGACTGCGCCGGGGAGGGCTGCGGGCCTCGTCGTTCCCATGCCCGGCTCGTACGCGCTTGCGAAAGCGCCCAAAGCGCTGTTGCAAAACCCCATCCTGGCTTCGTCCGGCTGCGAGCGCCGAATGGCTGTGTCGGCCTGCATCGGCGATTCTGGCCTTTGAATCGCCTGCTTTGGCCTCCTTGCCCTCGGGCGCTCTCGCTCGGCCTCGGGCCGACGGAGCAGGTTCTGCAATAGCGCCT
>CAZXDF010000404.1:0-7814 GCA_964639345.1 uncultured candidatus Brocadiaceae bacterium
GGACGGTGTCCACAGCACGATCTACTCGATCGCCGCGCTGGGCCACGGCTCGGGGCTGTTCTACCGCGTGACGGGTTACGAGCCGGCGCTGGAGCTATCGAGGGGCCTGGCGCGGTGGGGGATGGCGCGGGTGTTCAAGAACGAAGACGGCCGCTGGGATTTCTGGCACTTCCACACCAGCACCGCTGCCCTGCTGGCGATCTTCGAGTACGGCTACGCGGCCGGCGACCGCGAGGCGCTGGAGCGCGTGGACGCCTGCTACCGGTGGGCGCGCGAGATAGGCGACCCGCTGATCGGCTACTACACCGAGGTGATGCCGGGCGAGCGGGGGTTTCAGAAGTTCTTCACTCCCGTCACCTGGCACGGCTCCACCGTCGAGCTATGCGAGGTGGCCGACATGGTGGCGCTGGCCCTTTACCTCACGAAAGCCGGCATGGGCGACTACTGGGACGACGTTGACCGATGGATGCGCAACGTGTACGCCCAGGGGCAGCTGCTCGAGGCCGGTTTCCTCGACCGCCTCCCGGATAACCTTTTCATCGGCGAGCCCGGCGGTTACCCCCACACGGACACGCGCGACGTTGCCGCGCGCTCCGTCGGCTCGTTCTTCGGCTGCGTGCGTCCCGAATCGGGACTGCACATCATCCCGACGGACGACGGCCCCAAGCTGCGTCCGAATGCCATCATGCACTGCTGCACGGCGAACGGTGCGCGCACGCTCCACTACGTATGGGACAGCATAGTGCAGCGCGTAGGCGCGGAGGTTCGCGTGAACCTGCTCTTGAACCGCGCATCGCCCTGGCTGGACGTCGACAGCTACCTGCCCGCCGAAGGAAAGGTGGTCCTGCGCATCAAGAACGCCGAGAAGGTGGCGGTGCGGATGCCGGAGTGGTGCAGGCCGCAGGACGTGCAGGTGAGCGTCGGGGGCGAGACGCGCGCGGCGGTGGTTGCGGGGAGCCTCGTGAAACTGCGCTGGCTTCGGTCCGGCGACCGCGTCACCTTGAGCTTCCCGCTGCCCGAGCGCGTTATCCATCGCATGATCGTGCAGAAGCCCTACAAGCTGGTCCTGCGCGGCTCGAACGTCGTCTCCATCGACCCGAAGGGCGTCGCCTATCCTTTCTACGCGGACCAGCCGACCGGAAAGCCTGTCAGGAAGACGCGCTTCGTCCCCGAAGTGAAGGGGATCACTTGGTAGCAGCCTTGCGCGGCTCTATTGAGCTCTGGGAACGAGACGCAAGGATCCAGCGGGGTAGCCGGAGCGTCTCGCTCCGGGGCTGGCCTCCTGTTGTGGGCATGCCACGGACCAAGCCATGAGGCTGGCCTCCTGTTGTGGGTGTGCCACGGACCAAGCCATCAGGCTTGTCCGTGCGTTCCACAGCACCCTCGGGCACGGGCAAGGCTACGCCTTGGCCCGTGGCACCCATAAGCTCCGGCCCGTGCGGCCGTTCAATCCCGAGCGGGACGGTCGGGCTACCCAGGCCATTTTGCTTACTGCACCCCAGGGGATGCGACCAGGCATTGCGGAATTCCCCGGCAAGTTGTAGGATAGCGGCGGCGCTTTGTGACGGAAACACCATGTGATGATCGAGGGAAATTATGAGCGACATATTGCCCGGCGACCTCTACGAATGGTGCAGGATCCCGTGGAGCGAGCTGGAGGAACATCCGGACCGCAAGGTGCCGCTCCGCCTATGCCGGGACTCAGCCGAGATGGGCGCCATCATGGCGCGGGAACTGGTCGATCAGATCAGGGACAGTGATGCAGCGGGCCGGACCCTGCGGGCCATCATCCCGTGCGGCCCGAGCTGCTGGTACAAGCCGTTCACTGACCTGTTGTGCTCGGAGGGAGTCAGTCTCAGGCGCTTTGAAGTCTTCCACATGGACGAGTGCCTGGACTGGCAGGGCCGGGAGCTGCCCCTGGATCACCCCTATAACTTCCGCGGCTTCATGGAACGTCATTTCTACGATCCCGTCGACCCGGAGCTTGCCGTGCCCGTGGAGAACCGGGTCTGGGTGACGGCTGACAGCATTCGGGAGGTGCAGGAGAGGATATGGTCCGCTCCGATCGATCTGACCTACGGCGGGTGGGGCCAGGACGGCCACATCGCCTACAACCAGGCGCGCCGCCATCCCTACAGCCACGTCACGCTCGACGACGTGCGCAGCTCGACCATTCGGGTGCAGGAGAACAACCTCGACACGATCATCGCCCTCGCGCAGCGCACCTTCGGCGGCGCCTACCAGTTCGTCCCCCCCGTGTCCGTAACGCTCGGGGTAAAGGAATGCCTGGCGGCCGGAAAGGTCCGCCTTTTCAGTGACACGGGGGCCTGGAAGCAGACCGCTTTGCGCGTGGCCTTGTTCGGGCCGATGACGCCCGAGTATCCAATCACGCTCCTGCAGGAGCATCCCGACGCCCTGCTGACGGCGACGATAGAGACGGCCCGTCACCCCGTTTCCGAACACCCCGAGTGGGACCTGGGGCTCTAAGGCGCTATTGCAGAACCCGCTCGGTCGGCCCGAGGGCGAGCGAGAGCGTCGAGGGCAAGGAGGCCGAAGCAGGCGATTCAAAGGCCAGAATCGCCGATGCAATCGGTTTTGGCGATGCAGGCAAGGGATGAGGGAGCAGGGCGCTCCAAGCGCCGGTTGGACCGGATGCGATGAAGGATGTCTTTACCAAGAAAGGCGGTTGCACCGCCGATGCTGGCCGACACAGCCATTCGGCGCTCGCAGCCGGCCGAAGCCAGGATGGGGTTTTGCAACAGCGCCTAAAGCGGAGACCCGCCTCATGGCATCCATGCGCGTTGACCCGTCGCGGCAGCGTTACCGCGCACTGATAGGCACGGGCGGCATCGGCGCGGGGGACTTCTTCGCCCTGAGCGGAGACCGTACCCTCGGGCGGGAAGAGAGCCGCGCCGGGCGTTTCCTGGACCGCAACGACTACTGCAAGCTCCATATCATCACCCACTACGTGCAGGCCCTGATGGGCCGGGGGTTCACGACGCTCCCCATCGGCGCGGTGGGCGACGATGAGACGGGGCGACGGTTGGTGGACGAGATGGCCGAGGCGGGACTGGACCTGCGCCACGTGCACGTGGAAGACGGGGAACAGACGCTGTACTCGTTCTGTTTCATATACCCCGACGGGAGCGGCGGAAACCTGACCGTGGACGATTCCGCGTCGGCGAAAGTGACCCCCTCGTTGGTTGGCGGGGCGGAGGGAGACTTCGCACTTTTCGCGGGCGATGGCATCGCGCTGGCCGTGCCCGAGGTGCCATTCGATGCCCGTGTGGCCCTGCTCGAGATGGGGGCGCGGCACGGGTTTCTCCGAGCGGCATCGTTCACCTCGGAAGAGATGACGCGCGTGCGCGCCGAGAACGTGCTTGAGAACGTAGACCTCCTGGCCGTCAACGTCGAGGAGGTCGCGGCGGCGGCGGGCGTGAGCGTGGACAGGCAACCGGGACTCGTGGCGGAAACGGCGCTGGAGGTGCTTCGGACAATTCAGCCGGAGATTCAGGTCTCGGTAACCGCCGGCGTTCATGGAAGCTGGGTGTGGGACGCCGGCAACTTGGTCCACTCACCGGCCGTGCGGGTCGAGGCCGAGAGCACGGCCGGCGCGGGCGACGCGCATCTGGCCGGAATCCTCAGCGGTCTCGCCGCCGGACTGCAGTTGCATGAAGCCCACGAGCTGGGGGTGCTCACCGCTGCGCTTGCAGTCACCAGCCCGCACACGATCAACAAGGCCATAGACAGGGAGTCTCTCAGGGCTTTCGCCGATGCGGTGCGGGCGCCGCTGTGTGCGCGCGTCCGGGAACTGTTGGAGGACTGACAGGGCTGCATCCCGCGGCCGGCCCCCCGAATGAGGACCGAAGCTCATGAGTCTCGATACGCTTAGAGAACATGTCTGCCAGGCCAACATGGACCTGGTGGCGGCGGACCTGGTGACGCTGACCTGGGGCAACGCCAGCGGTGTGGACCGCGAGGCGGGCGTGATGGTTATCAAGCCCAGCGGAGTGGACTACGATCGCCTGCGGCCCGACGATCTGGTCGTTGTCGCCCTCGACACCGGCGACGTCGTGGAGGGCGAGCTGCGTCCGTCTTCGGATGCGCCGACGCACCTCGTCCTGTATCGGGAGTTCCTATCGGTCGGCGGCCTCGTGCACACCCACTCGAGCTATGCGACCGGTTGGGCGCAGGCCGGCCGCGAGATCCCATGCCTGGGCACCACCCATGCCGACCACTTCTTCGGACCGGTGCCGCTCACGCGCGAACTCACGCCGCTGGAGATCGAGCGCGACTACGAGGCCAACACGGGAAGGGCCATCGTCGAGCGTTTTGCGCAGGGGCGCCTCGACCCGCGCCAGGTGCCCGGCGTGCTGGTGCCCTATCACGGCCCGTTCGCCTGGGGGACGGACCCCGCCGATGCAGTGGAGAACGCCATCATCCTCGAACAGGTCGCCAGGATGGCGCTCTACACGGCCATGCTGAACCCGGGGCGGGACGAGATACCGGAGGCGCTCCTGAACAAGCATTTCCTCCGCAAGCACGGGCCCGGGGCTTACTACGGCCAGGAGGGGTGAGTCGCCACGATGGGCTGACAGCCGCCCTGCCCCGCCGGACACACGGCGCCGCTCACGGCCGTTCCATCGCGTCCTTCAGCGCCGCAAGGAACCGGGCGGCCTCGCGACCGTTTATGAACCGGTGGTCTACCGACAGCAGAACCCGCGCGATCGGCTCCGTCCCGACCGCTCCGTCCCGGCCGAGGACCAGGACATCCTCCACCGCGCCGATGGCGAGGGCGGCGCTCTGGTCGGGCGGGATTATCAGGCTGAACCACTCCACGGGATACATGCCCAGGTTGCTGATGGTCAGTGCGGCGCCGCTCAGGTCGCCGAGCGCCAGCGTCCCGCCGCGCGCCTTCCCTGCCAGGACCGCGATCTCCTCGTCGAGCTTGGCGATGGACTTGCGGTCCGCGTCGCGAATCACCGGCAGGTATAGCTCATCCTCGGTGCTGACCGCAAAGCCGATGTTGACCTCGTCCGAGCACATCAACTTCCCGTCCACAAGCCTGCTTCGCAGGCGCGGGAAATCCCCGAGCACCTCGGCGATGCCGGCGACGAAAAACGCGTCGTACGTCACCTTGCGGCCGAGTTCCGACAGGAGTTGCTCTCGCCTGGCGAGCGTCGCGGCCATGTTGATTCGACCGACCAGGTTGATGGGGATGATCTCGCCCGCGCTGCGCGTGATGGTGCGCATGACCGACATCTGGTTGTCCGAAAGTACGAGTTCGCGCCCGGCAGCCTCGGAAGCGGGGACCGATGGTTTCTCAGCGGCCCGGAGTACGTCCTCGCGCGTGATCTTCCCGCCGCTGCCCGTGCCGCTGAGCTGCGAGAGGTCGACGCCCCGTTCCCTGGCGAGTTTCCGCACGAGGGGCGAGGCGGCGCGAGGCGCTTGCGGCGCGCCGGCGCCCTCCCGGGGCTGCCCCGCGGGTTTGCGGGACGCCGCTGCGGGCGCCTGGGCCTCGGACGGTGCGGGTTCGCCTGCCTCGGCCTGCGGCTCGGGGAGCTGTTCGCCGGGTTCGCCGATATAGGCTATGACCGTGCCGATCTCGACTTCGCTGCCCTCTTCCACGAGGCGGCGCAGCAGCACCCCGTCCGCGAAGGCCTCCAGCTCGGTCGAGGCCTTGTCCGTCTCCAGCTCGCACAACAGGTCGCCGCGGCGCACCGGGTCGCCTTCGTCCTTCAGCCAGGCCCGGAGCACGACATGGTCCACGGAAGTGCCGTAATCAGGTACGATGACGGATGTGGCCATGGGCCGGGCTCCAGGGACGGATCGATGGGTTACTCGGTGAAGAGCAGGCCCTTCATGCCTGCTGCATGGGCGGCTTCTATCCCGATTTCGGAATCCTCAACGACGATGCAGTGGTCGGGCGGGACGCCGAGCCTCTCGGCGGCTGTCAGGAACAGTTCCGGGTCGGGCTTGCCCACGGCATAGTCCGCAGAAGTTACCAGGACGTCCACCGCGATGCCCAACTGCTCCATGGCCGGCAGGATGCTGGGGCGTGAACTGCCGGAGGCGACGGCCACGGGATGCCCCGCCTGCTGGAGCAGCTTGAACAGTTCGATATTGCATTCGATGGGTTCGGACTTCGGCTTCTCCTCGTCCCAGATCGCCCGCTTCCTGGCGTAGACCTCCTTCGCGTCCACGGTCAGGCCCACCTTCTCGGCGAAATAGACGATCTGCTCGCGTCCCGGCATGCCCGCCAACGCATAGAACTCGTCTCTGGGCAGCGGGACGTTCACCTCCTCCATCGCGCGCCTGTAGCACTCATAGTGCGCCTCCATGCTGTTGGCCAGCACGCCGTCGAAGTCGAATATGTACGCCCATTTCATCATCTTCTTCTCCTGGTGGAACGCACCGGTCGGCCTACTCCAGAACGGACCGCGCCGCATCGATGATGCGTTGCTCGTCGGGTATCACGGCACCCTCCATCACCGGCGCGAAGGGGATGGGCGTGTCGGGCACGGCGACTCGCACGATGGGGGCGTCGAGGTAAAGCAGGCCCTCCTCGGCGACCATCGCGGAGATCTCGGCCGTCACCCCGCAGGCGCGCTCGTCCTCACTGACGATCACGAGGCGCGATGTCTTCTCGACCGAGCCGAGGATCGTCTCCTTGTCCAGCGGCACCAGCGTCCTGGGATCGATAACCTCCGCCTCGACGCCCTCCGCCGCCAGCTCCCCGGCCGCCTTGAGCGCCTTGTAGACCATCAGGCCCGTGCCCACTATGGTCAGGTCGGCGCCGGCGCGTTTGATCTCCGCCACGCCGAAGGGGATGGTGTACTCCTGCGCGGGGGCGGGCTTGAAGGCGGCGCCCAGCTCGTGAATGACGGTCTTCGCCTTTCCGCCCGGCGACTTGGCGCCGTAGAGGAGCTTGTGCTCCAGGAAGACGACGGGGTTGTCGTCGCGGATCGCCGTCTTCAGCAGCCCCTTGGCATCGTAGGGCGAGGTCGGCATGACGACCTTCAAGCCGGGCGTATGCACGAACCAGGCCTCGAGCGACTGGGAATGCTGCGCGGCCCGGCCGGTGGCGCCGTAGGGGGCGCGGAACACCACGGGCACCTTGACCTGTCCCCCCATCATGAACCGGATCTTGGCCGCCTGGTTGCATATCTGGTCCATGGCCAGGGCCATGAAGTCGTTGAACTGAAACTCCGCCACCGGGCGCAGGCCGGTCAGGGCCGCGCCTACCGCGGCCCCGGCGATGGCGATCTCGGAGATGGGCGTGTCGCAGACGCGCTCAACGCCGAACCTTTCCATGAGGCCTTCGGTGACGCGATAGGCCCCGCCGAAAACCGCCACGTCCTCGCCCAGGATCACGACGTTCTCGTCGCGCTCCATCTCCTCGATCAGCGCCTGGCGCAGCGCTGCCACGATCGTCGTTGCTTCGCCTTGGGTTGCATCTTCCATCTGCTATTGGCACCTGTGCTTAAGCGAAGATGTACTTCTGGTAGTCGAGCGGCTCGGGGTCCGGGCTCTGTTCCGCAAAGCGAACCGTTGCTTCCATCTCGGCCTCCGCCTCGCGATCGACGGCCGCGATCTCATCGTCGCCGACGCCCAGCTCAGTGCGCAGATACTCCGGGAAGCACGTGATGGGGTCCCGCTTCTGCCACTGCTCCACCTCTTCCTCAGTGCGGTAGTTGGGCTTCTCCATGCGGGAGTGGCCCCTGAAACGATAGGTCTTGCACTCTATCAGCGTGGGTCCCCCTCCGTCGCGGGCGCGCTGCACCGCCTCGCCAGCCGCCTCGTAGACGGCCAGC
>CAZXDF010000405.1:0-2731 GCA_964639345.1 uncultured candidatus Brocadiaceae bacterium
ATAGAGAACGATGGGCGTAGCAGAGTGGCCCTGGCATGAAGGGGGCCGGTCGGGCCGCGCATGGGACGGGGGCGCGCCTGCCTAACCGGTCGCATCCTCGTCGGGCTGCCATCGGAGCAGGTGCCGTGCAGGAGCAGACGATCAGAGTCCTGCTGGTCGAGGACAACCCGGATGACGCGGACCTCCTCCTTGAAATGATGAGGGATGGGGTGTCCGCCCATCTCCAGTTGGTGCACGCGGCGCGACTTGACGAGGCGCTGCAACACCTCGAGGAGGAGGAATTCGCCCTTATCCTTTTGGACCTCGGCCTGCCCGACAGCCGCGGCATTGGCACTCTGGAGCGCGTGCGGGATCTGGCGCCGGATCAGCCTGCGGTGGTTCTGACGGGTCTGGACGATTCGGACCTTGCGATGGAAGCCGTGCGGGATGGCGCGCAGGACTACTTGGTCAAGGGGCAGGTCGACGGCCGGCTTCTTTCGCATGCCATGCGCTATGCCATTGAGCGCAACAGCGCGCGGCAGGCCCTGCGTCTTTCGTCCATGGAACTTGAGCGGGACATCCGGACCGCGCAGAAGATACAGGAGGCCCTTCTGCCCAGGCGGCTGCCCGCGTCATCGGAAGCTGAACGAGTTGCCCTTTGGGCCAAGTGTGTTCCGGCTCGCCGGGTCGGGGGCGACCTGTATGAGTTCTTCTTCAGAAATGACACGACGTTGACGCTGGTGATGGGAGACGTTGCGGGCAGCGGGGTGCCGGCCGCCCTGCTGATGACGATGGTCTGCGCGTTGGCCAGAACCCTGGCGATAGAAGAAGACTCGCCGGCCCCCGCCCTGAAGCGGACCAGCGAGGCCTTGCTTCAGGTCATAGAGCCATCGAGCTTCGTCACCATGTTCATGGCATTCTACGAGACTCGAAGCCGCGCCCTCACGTTCGCCAACGCCGGCCACGGTCCGCCGATCATCGTCCGGCCGGACGGGACGAAGCTATTGTTGGAGTCAACCGGCACGGTGCTCGGCATGTTCGAGGAAATGGAGGCGACCAACGAGAGCATCCAACTCCATCCGGGCGATAGACTCATCGCTTATTCAGACGGCATCACCGACGCGCCCGATCCGGATGGAAAACGATTTGGACTCGCGCGACTCGAACAGATGATAGCGGATGCGGCTTGCGTTGACCTCCAATCCGTCGTTGAGAATCTACTGAACTCAGTGCACGCCCATCAGGCAGGGGGACCTCAATTCGACGATATGACTGTTCTAGCCTTCGAAGTGAAGGGGTGATGCGGTGAGAAACCGCAGGCACGAAGAAGGTTCCAGGGTCCCTGCGGGCGCTTGCGCTGCGCTTGGCAGCGGCGCGCTACCAGTTAGTGACGGAAGCACCGCGAAAGCAAGAGGAGTGATTTGCAGTGAGGACATGGCAGATCAGGGAACTGAGGTTAGACGATTTGGAGGAGGTGTCAGAACTTTGGAATCAGGCCATGGCGGGCGCCTACCTGATGTCAAGCGTGAGCAGGGATGAGTTGGAGTCCCTCACCTTTGGAAAGCAAACGTTCGGCCGGGAGGCGAGTTTCGTGGCGGAGGAGGGCGGGGAGATCGTTGGCTTCGTCTGTTCCTTTGCCAGTGAGCAATTGGAGAACGATACCTACTGGCATATGATCGTGCCAGGTTGGATCGGGGCGCTCATCGTAAGTGATCCGTTCAGAGGTCGCGGGCTCGGTTCTCAGCTTCTCGAATCGGCGGAGAAGGTGCATCAGGAGAAGGGGCGGCTTCTCCTCTTCGTAGGCGGAGGAGAAGGGGCGATGGGCAACTTCCTTTACGGCCTGGAGGAGGGATGGAAGGATGCCGCGCAGTTCTTCGAGAACAGGGGCTACAGCTTCGCTCGCCGCACCTGCTTTATTGACATCGACCTCGCCGCATACGAGTTCCCACAGAGTATCAAGGAGAGGCAACGGGAGCTGGAAGCGGAAGGATTCTCGTTCGGCACACTACGAGAGGATGAAGAAGGCGCCGACAGTCAGTTCCACCTTGGCCCGCAGCACCTGGACGTGGAGCAGAGTGTGGTGGCAACGTATGGAGATCGCAATGTCGGTGAGGTGAGCAACATCCGCGTGCAAGGTGGGCAGGGCGGATATGGAGGAATAATGACCCATCCTGAGTTCAGAAGAAGGGGTATCGGGAAGGTAATGCTGGCTACGGCCGTGGGGCTCGTTAAGAAGCAGGGGGCTTCCTCCATGCCTCTCTGGACACGGCCGGCCACCTACGAGACATTCTACGCCAAACTAGGATTCCGGGTCGAAATGAATTACGACGTCTACGCGAAGAGACTCCCTCAAGATATCCTGTCAACAGACTGGATCGCCAGATATCAGGATCCGCGTTAGCGAAGGTGCCGGCTTCTTTGTAAAGGGCGATGCGGCAGCTCTTTGTCGAGTGCGGTTCGCACCACGGCAAGGAGAAGGGGTCAGAAAGCAAGACCAGAGCGAGACCCCTCTGAGGCCCGCATCCCAGAGCCAGGACTGAACCCGAGCTTGCCCAGTCCATAGCAGCCCGCGGGGGCTTACGCCTATTCGTCGTCCGTTGGAGTTATTGTCAAATGTTGTGTATGGAGGTTCAGGCGGCGCCGGCTTGGTCTTGTTGTTCCGTCTGGGCGTCGGCTCGGACTCCGTCGCGGAATTCCACGCCCAGGATCACGTCCTTCAGGCAGTCTGACGCGTTCAGCCGGCGCCAGCGTT
>CAZXDF010000406.1:0-2529 GCA_964639345.1 uncultured candidatus Brocadiaceae bacterium
GACAAGGGAATGGAGCTGCTCGGCAAGGTGGGGCTGGCGGAGCGCTACAACCACAAGCCATCCGAACTCTCCGGCGGCCAGCAGCAGCGCGTGGCCATCGCGCGCGCCATGGCCAACTCACCCAGCATCGTCCTGGCCGACGAGCCGACCGGCAACCTCGACCTGTCAACCGGCAAGGAAATCATCCGGCTGCTCGGCGAGATGAACAGGGACCAGAACGTCACCATCATCACCGCCACGCACGACATCAAGATGCTCAGCGCCTCGGACCGCATCGTGTGGATTCGCGACGGACGGCTCGCCAAGATCGAGAGGCGCGAGGACATCCAGATCGAGGTCGGCACCGTCGGAGGCGATGCCGAGGGCGGCGTTGAGGCCAGCCTGAGGGGGGACGGGGACGAAGGAGAGGAGTCGGACGAAGAGGGCGAACAGTAGCGCCGCCTCTCCGGCCTGTCGACAGCGCCGGGCCGCTCCCAGCCCGCGTCGGCCTTCCTCAGCGCATGTCCATCGCGATGTCGAGCGCGGATGCGCTGTGGGTCAGGGCCCCGATGGATATACAGTCGGCGCCGGCCTCGGCATAGGCGCGGACATTTTCGAGGCCGATCTTGCCGCTGGCCTCGAGCCTCGGGCCCCCGCCGGCCGTCCGCTCGCGCCGCACCAGTTCCGCCGCCTCGCGCACCTTGGCGGGCGGCATGTTGTCAAGCATCACGATGCCCGCCCCCGCGCGCAGCGCCTCGGCCAGCCCCTCGAGGCTGCTGACCTCCACTTCGACCTTCAGCCCCCCGGCGGCCTCTCTCGCGGCGCGCACGGCCTGCTCGATGGCGCCGGCGGCCGAGCCCGCCGCCCCGGCCCGCAGCCGCAGGTGGTTGTCCTTGATGAGCACCTGGTCGCTCAGGCCCATGCGGTGGTTCTGGCCGCCGCCGCAGCGGACGGCGTATTTCTCCAGCGCGCGCCAGCCGGGCGTGGTCTTGCGGGTGTCCATGATCTGCGCGCCGGTTCCGGCCACGGCGTCGCAGAACCGACGGGTCAGGGTCGCCACGCCGCTCAGATGCTGGATGAAGTTCAGCATCGTCCGTTCCACCCTGAGCACATCCGCCGCGCTGCCGGCCAGGACCGCCGCCACGTCGCCCGGCCCGACCTGTGCGCCGTCCTCGCACAGGGCCTCCACGTTCAGCCCGCTGCCGGCTGCCGCGGCCACTCGTGGGATGAGCGGCAGGCCGCAGATCACCCCCTCGGCCTTGACCAGCACATCGGCCCTGCCTCTCGCGGCCGGGTCGATGAGCGCATCGGTCGTCACGTCACGCCCTGCGCCGTCTTCGCCCAGCGCCGCCTCGATCAGCCAGTCGAACTCCTCCCATCGCATCGCAGTCTCTCCGTGCTTCCGGGCAAGGTGTCAGTGGGACGCCGCAGCCGCCGTGTGGTAGTATAAGCGCCCGTGGCGAACGTGTCATCGGAATTTGCGCGGTTGCACCGATTCTATCGGCGGCGACCATTCGACAAGGAGGCGCGGAGTGAGACGGGAAGGAGTCACGCTGCCCGGCGGCGCGCGGGCCGATCTCATAGCCTGCCGCACGCTCGTCATCGGCTCGGGCGCGGCCGCCATGAACTGCGCGGAGCACCTGTTCGAGCTGGGCGCGGGCGACGTGGTCATCGCCACCGACAGGCTCGGCGGCGGCACGTCGAACAACGCCGGCTCGGACGAGCAGACCTACTACAAGATCGGCCTGTTCGGCGACGTGCCCGACAGCCCCATCGAGCTGGCCCACAGCCTCTTCGACGGCGGCATGATGCACGGGGACATCGCCTACGTCGAGGCGCTCGGCAGCGCCCCCGAGTTCTTCCATCTCGTGCGCAACGGCGTTCAGTTCCCGCACAACCGCTACGGGGCTTTCGTCGGATACAAGACCGACCACGATCCCCGCCAGAGGGCCACGAGCGCCGGGCCGCGGACCTCGATGCAGATGTTCGCCCGCTCGCTGGAACGCGTCCGCCGCAGCGGCATCCCGATCCTAGATCGGCACCAGATCGTCGCGCTACTCACCACCGGGGAGCGCGCCGAGAAACGCGTGGTGGGCGCTGTGGCGCTGAACCTGGAACGCCTGGAGGGCGAGGACCGCGGGCTCGTCGTTTTCGGCTGCGAGAACGTGGTGATGGCCACCGGCGGGCCGGGCGAGATGTACGAGGCGAGCGTCTGCCCGCCGGGCCAGGTCGGCGGCCACGGCCTCGCGCTGGCGGCCGGCGCAGTGGCGAACAACCTGGGCGAGTCGCAGTACGGCCTGGCGAGCACGAACTTCCGCTGGAACCTCGGCGGCGCCTATCAGCAGGTCATCCCCTGCTACTTCTCGACCGACCCCGGCGGCGGCGACGTGCGCTACTTCCTCAACGACCATTACCACGACATGGGCCAGGTCGCCTCGAACATTTTTCTCAAGGGCTGCCAGTGGCCGTTCCACGCCGCGCGGCTCCAGGGGATGGGCTCGGGCATCGTGGACTACGCGGTGTTCCGGGAGACCGAGGCCGGCCGCATCG
>CAZXDF010000407.1:0-7574 GCA_964639345.1 uncultured candidatus Brocadiaceae bacterium
AGGAGAGCATACGAGCCCGCTCTCGCGCCTGCTACGCCGCGCGGGCCGGTGGACATACCGGCGGGCCAGGCTCGTCGTCGTGGGGGCGGTTGCGGTCTCGGCGGTGGCGCTCTGGGGCATCACGCGCATAGAGGTCAACGACAATCCCATCAAATGGTTCACGCGCTCGCACCCCATTCGCGTGGCGGACAGGGTGCTCAACGAGCACTTCGGCGGCACCTACATGGCCTACCTGGCGCTTGAGGCGGAGGGCGAGGAGGCCGGCCTCGAGGACTACGTTCGGGCCATGTCCGGTCGCATCAATGAGCGCGCCCTGGAACGGAGCGATGCGCCGGGGACGAGCGCAGTCTTTCAGAAGCTGGCGACGGAGGCCGAACGTCTGGCGGGCTCCGCCGGGTCGAAGCAGGAACTCCTGGCGGCGCTCGAGGCCTTCGCCATCGAACGGCTCGATGCCGAGGACACGCCGGAGGAAGAGCTCGACGGATGGGACGTGGAGGCGTTCGAGTTCCTCTCCGCCGAACACGCATTGGATCAGCCGTTCAAGACGCCCCCCGTCCTGGACTACGTGGCGGAACTCCAGCGATTCCTGCAGACGACGGGCGTGGTGGGGAAGTCGAACTCCCTGGCCGACATCGTCAAGACGGTGAACCGCGAGCTTGTCAGCGGCGAGGAAGGAGACCTTCGCATCCCCGACACCGCCAACGGCGTAGCGCAATGTTTGCTTCAGTTTCAGAGCAGCCACCGGCCGGATGACCTGTGGCATTTCGTCGCGAAGGACTACAAGAAGACCGTCCTTTGGGTGCAGCTCAGGAGCGGCGACAACCGTGACATGTCCCGCGTGGCTGACGCCGTGGACCGGTACATCGGCGACAATCCGCCCCCGCTGCCGATGAAGCACGGATGGTTCGGCCTCACCTACATCAATGTCATCTGGCAGCAGAAGATGGTCAGGGGCATGCTCAACGCGTTTCTGGGCAGCTTTCTCATCGTGTTCCTGATGATGACGGTGTTGTATCGATCCGCCCTTTGGGGCATGCTTTCGATGATCCCGCTGACCGTGACCATCGGCCTGATCTACGGCGTGATCGGCCTCATAGGCAAGGACTACGACATGCCCGTGGCCGTGCTCTCTTCCCTGAGCCTTGGTCTGGCGGTGGACTACGCCATCCACTTCCTGTCGAGGAGCCGCATGTTGCGGCAGGAGCGCGGCTCGTGGGAGGAGACTGTCGGACCGGTCTTCGGCGAGCCGGCGCGAGCCATCGCGCGCAATGTCATCGTGATAGGCGTGGGATTCCTGCCGCTCCTGGCGGCGCCGCTGCTGCCCTACAGGACGGTGGGCGCCTTCATCGCCGCCATCCTGCTTGCGGCCGGCGTGGCGTCCGTGCTGATCCTGCCCTCGCTCATCAGGCTGCTGGAGCGGTGGCTCTTTCCGGAGACGAGGGCCTCCCGCCTGTTCTGCAAGTACACCACCTATGTCATTTACGCGGCGGCAGCGGTCGGGATGGCGGCCTTCAACGTGTACCAGTTCAGGCGCAGCGGGCTGACGTCCATGACGATTGTCAGCCTGGCGGCGCTTGCCGTCATTGCCGGGGTGTGGGCGATCAGGTCGCGTCGTGAGAAGCGCCGACAGGCTGCAGCGGACGCTGAGAAAGGAGATGCAGGATGAGGCTGCGAACAATACTGACGACGCTGGCAGTGGGTGTGGCGGCGGTCGGATTCAGCGATCGGCTCTGGGGCCCGGAGGACGCGACGCCGTCTGCAGCCGAGATCGTCGAAAGAGCCAACCGCACGGGCTACTATCAGGGCGACGACGGCCGCGCCAAGGCAGAAATGAAGATCATCGACGCCAAGGGCAACGTGCGCAACCGCAAGTTCGCCATCTTGCGCAAGGATGCGCCCCCGCCCAAGGACGCCACTGCCGATCTCAAGGCGCCCGACGTCTATTGCGGCGACCAGAAGTTCTACCTCTACTTCCAGCTCCCCGCGGACGTCCGCAAAACCACCTTCCTGGTGCACAAGCACCTGAAGGGAGACGACGACCGCTGGCTCTATCTGCCGGACCTGGACCTCAAGAAGCGCATCGTGGCCGCGGAGAAGCGCACGAGCTTCGTGGGGTCGCACTTCTTCTACGAGGACGTGTCGGGCCGCAACATCAACTACGACAAACACGAGCTTGTCAAGACGACCAAGAATTACTACGTCCTGAAGAACACCCCGAAAGATCCCAAGTCCGTCGAGTTCGCCTACTACGAGATGTGGGTCATCCGAGGCTCGTTCATTGTTGGAACGGTGAATTACTTCGACGCGAAGGGCGAGAAATACCGGGTCTACACCGCGATCCAGGTCAAGATCCTCGACAAGGACGGTAAGGAATACACACCCGAAGACGCAGCGAAGGTCAAAGACGATGTTCTCTACCCGACGGTCACCAAGTCCCAGATGGCGGACTCGCGCACCGGGGGCAAGACCGTGCTGGAGTACACGAACGTGAAGTACAACACCGGGCTGCCCGACGAAGTCTTCACCGAGCGCTACCTGAAGAACCCACCAAGGAAGTATCTGAAATAGCGAGGGACCGACGGTTGGTGTCCTATTCCACCCTGCGCAACGTGGCTGTGACGCTGGCGTTCGTCCTGGTGGCCTTGCCGGCCGTGTGGGGCGGCGATTCGGAACCGGCTCTGCCGGCGGGGATGGCGCCAACCGAGGAAGACGAGCCCTCCCTACCCGCCGGCGCCGCGGAAGAGGAAGAGCCCGCCCTGCCCCTGGGCCCTGCCGAGGCCGTCAGGGCCCTCGACGAGGGGGAGCCGTTGCTGCTGAGGCTGCGCGAGGGCCTGCCGTTTCAGCTCGGCGGGTTCTGGGAGACGCGGGTCGGCGTCCGTCTCAGGGACGACCCACACGAAAAAGGCTTCTCGATCGCCGAGACCCGCCTGCAACTGGAGATCGAGAAGGCGTGGCCGGCCGCAACGCTCAAGTTGAAGAGCGACTTTATCTACGACGGCGTCGCCGGCGAGCACCGCGTCAAGCTCGAACAGGGGCGCGGCTGGCTCGACCTGAGAGAGGCCCACGTGAGCTTCTCACCCATGGCGTTCATGGACGTGCGCGCCGGCCGGCAGGTGCTCACGTGGGGGACGGGCGACCTGATCTTCGTCAATTACATGTTCCCGAAGGACTGGAACTCGTTCTTCATCGGGCGCGACACCGAGTACCTCAAAGCGCCAAGCGATGCCTTCAAGGTCGCGCTCTTCAGCGACGTGGCCAACCTGGACATCGTCTACATGCCCCGGTTCGACGCGGACCGGTTCGTGGACGGGCGGCGCATCTCCTACTACAGCGGAACGCTGGGCCGGCGGGCCGGGCGGGACGCCATCGTCAAGGTGGAGCGGCCGGACGACTGGTTCGAGGACTACGAGCTGGCGCTGCGCCTCCACCGCCTGGTAGGTTCCTACGAGCTGGCGGCCTACGCCTACCGCGGCTACTGGAAGAGCCCCGGCGGCATGAACCCGATCACCGGAAAGGCGACATTCCCGAAGCTCTCCGTCTACGGCGCCAGCGTGCTGGGGCCGGTCGGCAAGGGGATCGGCAACGTGGAGGTGGGCTATTACGATTCGCGAGAGGACCGCGGCGGCGACAACCCGTTCGCGAACAACAGCGAGGTTCGCCTGCTGGTAGGCTACGAGCGGGAGATCGCCCGCGAATTGACGATGGGCGTGCAGTACTATCTCGAGCACATGCTGGACTACGGGGACTACAGGCGCGCCCTGCCCGCCGGCGCAAAGCGGCGCGACAGGGACCGCCACGTCCTGACCCTTCGCCTGACGCAGTTGCTTATGAACCAGAACCTCAGGCTCTCGATGTTCGCATACCTCTCGCCCTCGGACGCCGACGCCTACCTGAGGCCGCACGCGTCCTACAACATCAGCGACTCCTGGACGGCGGAGCTTGGGGGGAACGTATTCCTCGGTGACGAGCCGCACACATTCTTAGGTCAGTTCACCCGCAACAGCAACCTGTATGCCGGTGTGCGGTACAGCTTCTAAAGCTACAACGTCAGACTTGCCACCGAGGACAGAGAGAAAGCAGAGTAAGGATGCAAGAACGACCGCAGGCGTGCCCAGTCCAGTCCGCCGTCCAGCCTCGCTCAACCCCTCCTGTGCCGCCTCGACTTCGCAAGGCTTACCAAATAGGTCCCGCTCCGGGCGTCTTCGCGCAGGGTGATGAGCTTGTTCGCCTGGGCGTCTTCCAGCAGTTCGGTGAATGAGCGGTAGCCGATGGCGGCCTCGCTGAAGGAGGGCTGCTTGCGCTTGATGGTGTCCTTGATGAGGGATGCCTGTATGGGATCGCGTCCCTCGCGCAGCAGGGCGGCGACCGTCTCCGCGACGAGCCGGGTCCCAGCCGACTTGGCATCCTCGGCGAGCGGTTCGGACGGCGTCTCCAGCTCCGGTTCGGCCACAATCGCCTCATAGAAGATGAACTCGTCGCAGTTGGCCACCAGCAGGTTCGATGTCGTCCCCCGCACGCCCAGACCGATCACGCGCTTGCCGTTCTCGCGCAGCTTTGATACCAGTGGTGAGAAATCGCTGTCCCCCGACACGATGACGAATGTATCGATGTGCTCCTTCGCGTAGCAAAGGTCCATCGCATCGACGCACAGGCGGATGTCGGCGGAGTTCTTGCCGCTGTCGCCACGGCGCGGGATCTCGATCATCTCGATGCCCGACTCGTGGAACGGCCTGACGAACTGCGAGAACCGCGACCAGTCGGCGTACGCCCGCCTGACGAGGATGTTGCCTTTCTCGAGCAGCCGTTGGAGCACGCGATGGACGTCGAAGCTGTCCGCGCCGCGCTTGGGCAGGCCCAGGGCCACGTTCTCGAAATCAAAGAACACCGCAAGATCATGTCGCTCAGCGTCGTTCATCTCTTCTGTGCCTCTCGACTGGAGCATTGCGTTGCACTGGTCAGCTTATCACAGCTCACGCTTCCGGGCAACCCACCGGCGCGACGCCGACGGGGTCAAGAAGCGCGTGGCCGCCCTGTGGGGTCTATGCGCCTCTTCCGCGTACACTACTCAGGGACGCTCTTGCATGACTGAGAGCCGTGCAAACCCATTACCAGGTACGCCTCCATGGGATTGTGGTCGAGCATCTCGGCTTTCTCCCTCTGACTGGGGTGCTTGCTACTCGCCATTCAATGCAGCGATTCTGTCACATGTTGCTCTCATGCACAACCCGCCTCCGCCGGCAGATTGTACACCAGCAGAGCTACGTGAGCGAGTGTCTTAGGCGCTATTGCAGAACCCGCTCCGTCGGCCCGAGGCCGAGCGAGAGCGCCCGAGGGCAAGGAGGCCGAAGCAGGCGATTCAAAGGCCAGAATCGCCGATGCAATCGGTTTTGGTGATACAGGCAAGGGATGAGGGAGCAGGGCGCTCCAAGCGCCGGTTGGACCGGATACGATGAAGGATGTCTTTACCAAGAAAGGCGGTTGCACCGCCGATGCTGGCCGACACAGCCATTCGGCGCTCGCAGCCGGCCGAAGCCAGGATGGGGTTTTGCAGGCAGCGCCTTAGGTTTCTTGGGGACGCATGCGCCCATATCGGACACACCGGCTTCGCGAAACGGCTATGCTACGGGGGCGTGGCAGCGGCTGCGCAAAGGTTCGGATTTCGGCGGGCGCGCGGACAGGAGTGGACAGGAGAGGATGGATGGGGAGCCTTCAGGACATGAGGACCCGCGGAACCGACGCGAAAGGCCCGCGCGGTGTGGGCGCGCGTCGGGTTTGCGTTGCGTTCGTGTCGTGCTCGTGTAGTGTTCGTGTAGGGTTTGTGTCGTGCTCGTGTAGGGACATATGGGGACGACTGCGCCCACAAGAACCTAGTCGGGCCGGGTCGCTGCCACGCTCGCGCGCACCCCTGGCGTAAACCACAAACGCTACCCGGCCGGCTCCTGGCGCCGCGCTGCGATCGCATCGAAGAGGGCGGCATAGCCCGCAAGGAACATGTCCCTGAAGTACTGAACGCTCCCGAAGCCTGCGAACTCCTCGATGGCCAGACCGTCATCAACGTAGGAGCGACGAAAGTCTTCCAGCTTATCGCACAGCTCGCCGATGACGGCTTCCGGCGGCTCCACGTCTATGCGCGACACCACCGGGGGCGACTGCTGGATCAGCTCGTCCGCCATGCTCCAGTTGATCGTGATGTGCATGTCGCCGCCTACCATCTCCGTGAAATGCCGGGCCTCCCGGGCCCCCCCTCCGAGCAGCGTCGTGCGGAAGCCCCGCTGCTTCAGGACGCGATACTCCTTGCGGACCACCGCACACCCGGCCTCCCTCAGCACCTCGGGAGCGATCTCGATGCCCTCTCGCTCCACCTGCTTCAGGAGGAACTCGTCGAAGATCCCCGTTATATGGGTGGCGAAGAATGGCGGTTGCCTGCCGCTTCTCTCCGCGACGCGCTCGTAGAGCTCGCATACCTCAACGGCCTGCGCTATCGCGAAACACTCGGTCGCGCATGTCGGGACGTCCTCAGCAACAAGTGCCGCGATGGCCTCAAGGCCTGCCGACGTGAGCGGGATCTTCGCCAGGAAGTTCGGGCGCAGAGCATGATACTTCAGCGCAGCGCTGATGATTCCGTCCGCATCTTCATCGGCCCGCGGATCATCCTGAACGGTCACGTATCCGCAGGCGCCGCCGCTGCTTTCCCAGAGCGGCAGGAACGCATCCATCGCTCGCTCCGAGATCTCCTGAATGACCGCCTCAGCGGCCTCTTCGTCGTCTTCCGTGGCGGCAAGGGCGCAGGCGATCACCGCGTCCATATATTCAGGCTCCTTGCCGAGGAGTTTCGAGGCGTACGAGGGATTCGAGGTCATGTTGATGGCGCCGGCATCGATCGCCAGCTCAATCTCGCGCTCCGAAGGATTGTTGATCCAGAGCCTGGTACCCGTCTCTTGAGCCACACGCTTGAAGTATGTCTGAGCCATTGTCTAGTCCTCTTTATGAGCATCCTTTCCAGATACGGCTCTCTGTCGGCCCTCCAAGCCACTTTATCAAAGTGTACCGCTCCTGCAGGGCGCGGTCAATACCAAATCGGCCCCCTCACGCGCTGCTGGAGGCGAGCGCTTGTGGAAAGGTGGCGAGGTTATTACAATCGCCTCAGGCCGCGCAGCTCACTGGGTTGCCGGCCGCTGACTGTTGGGGCAGGGACTACAACTCTAACGCTGGCACCACGACCAGGGGCATGACAGATGGAATACTGCTATCTGGGTGATTCGGGGCTCCAGGTGTCGCGGCTGGGGCTGGGTGCGATCCCTTTCGGGTCGACGCTGAGCGTGGAAGAAAGCGCGCGGATGCTCGATATATTCGAGCAGGCCGGCGGGAACCTGATCGACACCGCCAACGTCTACGGTGCGACGACACGGGAGGCGCACAATGAAAAGGTTGGCACATCCGAGCGGACGGTCGGCAAGGTCCTCGCCGGCCGTCGGGACCGTTTTGTCGTGGCCACGAAGGGGTGCTGGCAGATGGAGGTTCCGCTTCGGCCCAACGGTTTCGGACTGTCCCGCACCTACCTGGCCAGGAACATC
>CAZXDF010000408.1:0-7768 GCA_964639345.1 uncultured candidatus Brocadiaceae bacterium
TGCCGTTGTTTAGTTTTCAGCTTTCCGTCTACCGTTCCTTCGTGCTCTTCGTGCCCTTCGTGGTTGACTGCCGTGGTCGTTGGTCGGGCTACGTCCTTGACCGTGCGGTCGCCCGAGTTATAGAATAGGCGGCCGATGGCAGTCCCCAAGCTGCGGGAGCGGAAGCGGTGGTGAACGTGCGACAAGCGGATGAGGGCGTCGTGGTGGCGGTGCTGGTCTCGCCGGGCGCAGGGCGAAATGAGTTGCGCGGCGAGCACGACGGCCGCCTGAAGGTGTCCCTCTCCGCACCCCCCGAAAAGGGCAAGGCCAACCGCGCGCTCTGCAACCTGCTCGCCCGAAAGCTCGGCGTCAGCCGCTCCCAGGTCAGCGTCCTATCCGGGCACACGTCCCGGCGCAAGGAGGTGCTTGTCGAACGCGCCAGCCCCGGCGCGCTCGAGGGCATTATATAATCCCCAGGCGCCTGGCCCGGGACGGTCCGACGTTGATTTCCACCCGCTTTCCCCCGTAGGATTCCCATAGATGAATTACAAAGAGACCATCAATCTGCCAAAGACAGCCTTCTCGATGAAGGCCAGCCTCGCCCGGCTCGAGCCCCAAGTGCAGAAGCAGTGGGACGAGATGGGGCTTTACAAGATGATCCGCGAGGCCCGCGCGGGGCGCGAGAAATACGTCCTCCACGACGGCCCCCCCTACCCCACCGGCGACCTGCACATCGGCACGGGCTTGAACAAGGTCCTCAAGGACTTCATCGTGCGGTTCCACACCATGCGCGGCCACGATGCGCCATACGTGCCGGGGTGGGATTGCCACGGGCTGCCCATCGAGGTGAAGGTGCTTGAGGAGCTGGGCGAGCGGCGCGAGACGACATCCAAGAGCGAGATCCGCGCCCGGTGCCGGGACTATGCGCTGAAGTACGTCGAGGTGCAAAAGCGCCAGTTCAAGTCCCTCGGCGTGAGCGGCGACTGGGACGCGCCCTACCTCACCATCAACCGCGGCTACGAGGCGGGCGTGCTGGAGGTATTCGCCGAGATGGTCGCCGGCGGGTTCGTCACGCGCGACCTCAAGCCCGTCCACTGGTGCTACCACTGCGGCACGGTGCTGGCCGAAGCCGAGTTGGAATACGAGGACATCGAAGGGCCGAGCATCTACGTGAACTTCCCCGTGGCGGCCGAGCAGCCCGACGGTGCGCCCGCCCTGAGCGAACTGATGGGCGTGGCGGGCGCGGACGAGGCCCACGTCACGATCTGGACCACGACGCCCTGGACGCTGCCGGCGAACCTGGCGGTGGCCGTTCACCCGCAGGCCGACTACGTGGCCGTTCGCTACGCGCACCCGGTGACGGGCCGAACGCTCGTGAGCATCCTGGCCGAGGCGCTCGCGCAGACTGTCATGCAGGCAGCCGGCGTCAATGAGTTCGCAATCCTCGGGCGAGCCAAGGGCGAAGCGCTGGTGAGCCTTCGCTATTGCCACCCCTTTACCCACCGCATCAGCCCCGTAGTACCAGCGCAATACGTCACGCTTGAGGACGGCACGGGCTGCGTACACACCGCGCCTGGGCACGGTATTGAAGACTACTACACGGGCATCGAGCACGGCCTCGATATTCTGAGCCCGGTCGACGAGAAAGGCGTCTTCACCGATGGCGCCGGCATGTTCGCCGGCCGGCACATCGAAGAAGGCGACCCGGCGATCGTCGAGCACCTCATCGCCACGGGCCACATGCTCGCAAGCGGCCGGTCGCGGCATTCCTATCCGCACTGCTGGCGCTGCCGGAATCCGGTCATCTTCCGCGCCACCAGCCAGTGGTTCGTGCGCATGGACCACGATGGGTTCCGCCGGCGCGCGCTGGAGGCGGTGGCGGAGACCACGTGGGTGCCGGGGTGGGGCCGCGAGCGCATGACGCACATGGTTCGGGAGCGGCCGGACTGGTGCATCTCGCGCCAGAAGAGCTGGGGCGTGCCGATCCCGGCGTTCTTCTGCGGAGGATGCGGCGCGGTGTTGCTCACGCGCGAGAGCGTGCTGAAGGTGGCCGAGGTCTTCGCCGAGCGCGGCAGCGACAGTTGGTTCGAGACGGACGACGCCGCCCCGTTCATGCTCGAGGGCGCCACGTGCCCTCACTGCGGCGCGGGCCAGTGGCGCAAGGAGAGCGACATCTTCGACGTCTGGTTCGAGAGCGGCGCCTCGCACAACAGCGTCGTCCGCAAGCACCCGGACCTGCGCTTCCCCGCCGACCTCTACCTAGAGGGGGTCGACCAGTACCGCGGGTGGTTCCAGCTCTCGATGCTGCCCTCCCTGGCCGCCTGGGGCGAGGTGCCGTACAGGGCGGTGCTCACCCACGGGTTCGTGGTCGACGAGTCCGGGCGCAAGATGTCCAAGAGCGAGGGGAACTTCATCAGCCTGGAGGAAGGCGTGGAGACGTTCCGCGCCGAGATCCTGCGCCTGTGGATCATGAGCGTGGACTTCAGCGACCAGATCAGCGTGAGCGCCGACTACATCAAGAACAACATGGCGGACGCCTACCGCCGCGTGCGCAACACGTTCCGGTTCCTGCTGGGCAACGTGGCGGACTACGACCCGCGCGCGCACGCCGTTCCGTACGGGGAGCTCAAGGAGATCGACCGCTGGGTGCTGGCCGAGACGGCGCGGCTTGTCGAGGAGGTCACACGGGGCTTCGAGAGCTTCGAATTCCACCGCGCCTACACGCTCATCCACAACTTCTGCACGGTGCAGATGAGCTCGACCTACCTGGACGTGCTGAAGGACCGGCTCTACTGCTCGGGCGCGGACTGGAAGGAGCGCCGCAGCGCGCAGACCGTGCTGCACCGGGTGCTGCTTACGCTCTGCAAGCTGTGCGCGCCGGTGCTCGTCCACACCGCGGAGGAAGTCTGGTCGCGCATCGAGCACAAGGGCAAGGACAAGGACGTGGAAAGCGTGCACCTTTGCCGTTGGCCGGAGCCGCCCGCCGAGTGGCGAGACGAGGAGTTGCACGAGCGATGGAGCGTGCTGCTGGGCGTGCGGGACGAGGTGGCCCGCGCCATCGAGACGCTGCGCGAGCGGAAGGCCGTGGCCAACAGCATGGCGGCCGGCGTGGAACTCTGGTGTGAGGACGGAGCCCTTGGAGCCGCGTTGCGCGAGGGCGAGGACACGCTGCTGGAGCTGCTGATGGTGAGCGAGCTGAACCTGCCATCGGAAGCGCCTGCGGGAGATGAACCGACCGCGGCTGCCCCCGGCGAGAAGGTCGCGGGACTCAGGGTCGCCGTCGAGCCGTCCGAACATCCCAAGTGCGCGCGCTGCTGGAACCTGCGCCCGAGCGTGGGCCGGAATGCGGATCATCCCGACCTGTGCGAGCGGTGCACGCGCGCAGTCAGCGAGCTCAACCGTCCAGGTACTTGACCAGCGTCAGATGGTTCTCATCGTCGATGCGGCGGTAGTTCAGCTCGTCCACGCTGCTTCGCGCAAGGAGCAGGCCCCGCCCGCTCTCGACCCCTCTGTCGGCCAAGTCGTCGGGGTCGGCGGCTTCCGCCCGCGTCGGATCGAAGGGCCGGCCGCAATCCGTGACCTCGATCCCAAGGCGGCCCTCACCGTGCTCGAACCGCACGTGGACCTCGCCCTCATCCTCGTAGGCGTAGCGCATGATGTTGACCAGCACCTCGTCCAGGGCCAGCGCCACGGAGCGGCACGTCTCCCACCCTATGCCAGCCTCGCGGCCGAATGCCTCCAACAGGCCGATGGCGTCGTGAAGCTGCGCGATGTCACTGGGAATGGTAAACTCTTTGCTCTTCACCGGTCTCCGGCCCTCCCGACTGCTGCACATTAGTGTCCCCCAGAGGCAGACCCGCGCGAATGGCTACCGACTCCGCTGCGGCGCTAACGAGAAGCGCCGGAACGATCAGCCGCGCGTAGGCCCATCCCCTTACGCCAAGCGCCGCAAGGTAGTAGCCCTCGCCTGCCTGCACATCCCGGCCGAGGGTGACTCCCATGGCGATAGCATACCAGAAACACGGCAACTCAAGCAGTACCACCAACATTCCGCACGCTGCCGCAACCCACGTCGGCGGCACCCAGCCGTCCCGTGGCCGCTCCAGGCCCCACAACACGTCCTCCCCTTCCCGGCGGGACGCCGCGAGCACCAGCCCGATGTTCATGCCGGTCCACAGTGCAAAGACCTTCGGCAGCAGCGGCTGAAACCCGCTGGCCATGTAGATGAAGATGGCCGTGGCATTGAATCCCCAGATCACCGCGGTCATCCGCGCCAGTCCCGGGCGCGGGCCCATCAGCCGCAGCACGAGCTTCAGCGCCTGGATCGGCAGCCACTCGAGCGCGCGCACCCGAAGGCGCGCAAGCGGCAGCGAAACGGCCAAGCCCAGGCCGAACAGGGCGGCGGCCTGCGCCGCCGGCCTCCAATGGCCGAGCAGGACGTATTCGAGGGTCTCTCGCACCGGTCCGCTCCGCGCCCGAAGTCCCCGCCCGCAGCTACTGCTGGCGCCTGGCGCATTCCACCACGTTGGCCAGAAGCAGGGCCGTGGTCACCATCCCGACGCCGCCGGGCACGGGCGTGATGGCCGAGGCGACCTCCTTGGCCGCGTCGAACTCCACGTCCCCAACGATGCGCGTCTTCTTCTTGCCGCCATCCTCCACCTTCACGCGGTTGATGCCCACGTCGATGACCACGGCGCCCGGCTTGACCATCGCGCCCTTGACCAAGCCGGCCTTGCCGGCGGCCACCACGAGGATGTCCGCCCGCTTGGTATGAGAGGCCAGATCGCGCGTGGCTATGTGACAGCTCGTGACGGTCGGCGATTCCATCACCGAACGCAGCAGCATGACCAGCGCGGGTTTGCCGACGATCTCGCTGTGGCCCACCACAACCGTCTCCTGCCCCTTCAGGTCCACCTCGGCCTCCTGGAGCATCCGGAGCACCGCGTGAGCGGTGCATGGCGCCAGCGAGAAATCGCCGTAGAAAAGGCGGCCGATATTCGCCGGGTGGACACCCTCGACGTCCTTCTCGGGTGCGATATCGAGCTGCACCTCGCGCGCATCAACGCCGTCCGGCACCGGCATGAGCAGGATAACGCCCGTGAGGGAGGACTCGCCGTTGAGCTTACGGATGTAGGCCTTCATCTCATCGGACGTGCCCAGGGGGCCGGTCCGCTCGGGGTCGTGCAGCTCGTACTCGATCCCCACCTCTTCGCAGGCCGACGCCTGGCTCTTGGCGTAGAACTTCGCGCCGGGGTTATCGGTGGCCAGGACGGCCGCCAGCTTCGGCGGCTTGGCCATGCCCGCTACGGCGCTTCGCACTTCTTCCTTGATCTTCTCTGCAATGGGTCCGCCTTCGATCAGCTTTGCAGACATCGCCAGCTCCTCTTGTGGATGAGATGAGAAGAAGCCAATTGGTCAGTCGCCACCCTCGTCGGGTGAAGAGAGAGCGACCTCCAGCACTTTCTTAAGCTGCTCTTCGATCCACACCCGCCCGTGCGAGAGGCAGAACGGCCCGTGGCCGGGGTAGAGGATTTCCGGCGGGTCCTCGAGCAGCATCTCGAGCGAGGCGGCGTAGGCCTCGCGGTCGTAGCCGGGACGGTTCCGAAACGAGTCCAGCAAAGGGCTGCGCACCACGTCGCCGCACAGCAGCGCCCGGTCCTCGCCGACCCGGATCTCATAGCCCATGCAGCCCGGCGAGTGTCCCGGCAGCGCGACGGCCTTCAGGACCGTGTTACTGACCTCAACCTCCTCGCCGTGCTCCAGCACCGTGACGTCCGGGCACGCGGGGAACTCCCTGTGATAGTGGTAGGCGGCCGTGCGCAGGTCGCCCGTCGCGAGGGCCTCAGCCGCCGCAGCGGCGGCGAAGACCTCGACGCCCATCCTCTGTAGCGCCTCGGCCGCTGCCGCGTGCGGGAAGTGCCCGTGGGTCAGAAGCAGGTGGGTTATGTCCGGGACGTCGAAACCCATCTGCTGGAAGTTCTCCAGAATGCCCGGCAGGCTGTCGCCGCAGCCGCAGTCGACCATGAGGAACTTGTCGCCCGTGTCGACGAGGTAGACGTTCGCATCGTTGGCCGGCCAGTCCACGTAGACGCGCTGGAAGTCCTGCCCACCGATGAGGTGGACGGGACCGATTAGTCTCATGGCCATCGGGATGACTCCCCCGCTTGCGGGTGCGGCTGGATAGCCTCTCATGCGCGGGCACAGGCAGCCCCGCTATTTAAGGGCAAGCGCGCGGCCTTGTCAAGCGCCGCCGGCGCCCTGAGCGGGCAGCGCCGGGGGCGTTTGAGCGGGCGCGCCGTGGGCGCTTCACTTGAAATGCCGGCAGTCCCCCTTAGAATGGCGTCCCCCGGTTAGCTCGCACCAACTTGCAGCCGGACACGGAGGTTCATCGGGCCATGGCCCCAGAGGTTTTGATACTTCGCACCGCCGGCACGCAATGCGACGAGGAGACGGCCTTCGCCTTCCGGCTGGCGGGGGCGCGGGCGACGAGGCTGCACATCAACATCCTGCGCAAGGACCCGGCCGTCCTGTCGCGCTTCGCCATCCTCACCATACCCGGGGGATTCAGCTACGGCGACGACCTCGGGGCGGGCACGATTGAGGCCAACGAGATGGTCACGCTGCTTCGGCCCGCGCTGGAAGAGTTCATCGAGGCCGGCAAGCTGGTGATCGGCATCTGCAACGGCTTTCAGGTGCTGGTGAAGACGGGGCTATTGCCGGGACTGACGCGCTGGGAGCAGCAGGCCACCCTGACCGTCAACGATTCGGGCAGGTTCGAGGACCGGTGGGTCCACCTGAAGGCGCCGCCCAACCGGTGCGTCCTGGTCGAGGACGGCGAGACGCTGTACACGCCCGTGGCGCACGGCGAGGGCAAGTTCGTGCCGGCCGGTGCCGATGTGCTGGAGGCGCTGCGCGCCGGCGGCCAGATCGTATGGCAGTACACCGACCCGCAGGGCCGGCCCGCCGGCTACCCTTGGAACCCCAACGGCGCGGTCGAGAACATCGCGGCCGTCTGCGACCCGACGGGGCGCATTCTCGGCATGATGCCGCATCCCGAGCGCCACTGCCTCCCCACCCACCACCCGCGCTGGACGCGCGAGGGGCTCAAAGAGCGCGGCGAGGGCCTGGCGATCTTTGAACGCGCCGTGCGCTACGCGGAGGCCAATCATACGGATTAGCCACAGAGGCACAGAGAGCACGGAGAACGACAAGGAACTACTGGCGCCAATTGCCACAGACCGCATTGTTGGGCGCGAAGGATTATGAGAGACGACCCGTCACAGGCCAGAAAGGTGTGCGCTGTTTGCGGCAGGTCAGTGCCACGCTCGCAAGGCAAATACACCCTCGGTGGGACGTACTGGGGACCGGGCTGGATCTGGTGGCGCTTCTACTGCCACGAGTGCCTGGGCAAAGGTCACAGGTATTTCCTGATTGCGCTCGCGTTTGCCGTGCTTGCGGGTCTCGCCATGCTCATGTACATCAAGTTTTTCGCATAGACCATGAGGCCTCTGACCAATTGCCGGAGGCAACACGCGGGCAGCCCGCGCCCCCCTGAGCTCAACCTTATGTGAGGCAAGAGAGATGAAAGGATTGTGGCAAGTTTTCGCAGTTCTGATGGTTCTGATTTGCGCTTCATGCGACAAGGACGTGACCCCTTCCCGCTTCTTGTGCCAGTTGTTATGAGAGAATTGGATGGGGTTTCCTCGCTGGCTGGTCTGGAGGGAGGGGCGGAGCCCCGACCGGAGGACCAGCCAAGGACGCGGCGAACGCCACAGGCGTTCGCCAGTTC
>CAZXDF010000409.1:0-9352 GCA_964639345.1 uncultured candidatus Brocadiaceae bacterium
AAGTCGTCGTACGCCCTTGAGCCAGCAAACAGGCCCGCTGAGAGTGCCGAATTCGGGCTTCTCAGCCAGCCGAAGAAAGCCCGGATGCGCAAGAAGCCACTTTAGCCACGGGCTGCTAGACACGAGCAAGCCGGCATTCGAGGGGGCGTTCGCGCTTGCCAGAGAAAGCCTGTGTCGCATCCTTACCGACGACGCACTCTTCCGTATGTTCACGGCCGCGGATCACAAGGCACTGGTTGAGTTCTTCGAGGGATTGGACTTGGGCTCGTGAAGCGATGGTCGCCACGAGTCGATATGGGCTGCGTGTGGTGCCCCGCGTAGCAGCAATGCTGAGGCCCGGCCGTGGACATCCTACGAGGCGGCGCGGCGGGGGAAGAGTTCGGTCTGGCCGGCGGCGATGGGCGATGCACCCACCCGGACGACGTCCGCGCCGAGACCCACAAGCCTCTCCTCGATGCGCTCGTAACCCCGGTCGATGTGCCAGGTGCCCCCGACCTCTGTGACGCCCTCCGCGGCCAGGCCCGCAAGCAGCAGCGCCGCGCCGCCGCGCAGGTCCCTGGCGGTGACGGGGGCGCCGGTGAGCCGCGCCGGCCCGCGCACCAGCGCCTGCGCGCCGTGGCGCGTGATGTCCGCGCCCAGGCGGCCGAGCTCGGCCACGTGGGCGAAGCGCTCGGGGTAGACGCTGTCTGCGACGATGCTGATGCCATCGGCGGTCGCCAGCAGCGCCATGAGCTGGGCCTGCATGTCGGTCGGCACGCCTGGGTAGGGCAGGGCGGTCGTGTCGACGGCCCTCAGAGGCCCGCCCACGCGCACCCGCACGGACCGGTCGTCGACGTCGAATCGCACGCCCATATTCTGCATCATGTCGAGCGTGGCGGCCATGTGCTCGGGACGCACGTCGGTCAGGAGCACTTCGCCCCCCGTGACCGCCGCGGCTGCCAGGAACGTGCCCGCCTCGATACGGTCGGGAATGACGGTGTGGAGGCAACCGGCGAGCGTCTCAACCCCCTCGATGACAATCGTTCCCGTGCCGGCCCCCTCGATGCACGCCCCGCACGCGTTGAGGTAATCCGCCAGGTCCTGGATCTCCGGCTCGCAGGCGGCGTGTTGAATGACCGTGGTCCCCTCGGCCAGCGCGGCCGCCATCATCACGTTGGCCGTGCCCAGGCACGTGGAGCCCCGGGGGCCGCCGAGGTAGATCGATGCGCCTCGGAGGCGGTCGGCGGAGGCCAGGATTACGCCCTTCTCCTTGTGGATGGTGGCCCCGAGCGCCTGGAGGCCCTTCAGGTGCAGGTCGATCGGCCTGTCCCCGAGCACGCACCCGCCCGGCATGGGCACAAGCGCCTCCCCGCGACGCGCCAGCAGGGGGCCGAGCACGCAGACCCCGGCGCGCATGGCGATGCTCAGCTCCTGCGGGCACGTGCACCGGCCCGCGCTGACCACTTCCAGGCGCAGGCGCCCGTTGCGCAGCCGCTGCACGCTCACTCCGAGCGCGCGCAGGATGGCGCTGAGGGTCCGCACATCCAGCAGGTCCGGCACGCCGCTGAGCACAGTCACGCCTTCGGTCAGAATGGTTGCCGCCATGATCGGCAGGCACGCGTTCTTCGCCCCGTTGATCCTCACGGTGCCGCTCAGCGGACGCCCTCCGGAAATCACCAGCTTCGACATCCTGCTCCTCCCCGAGTCACTACTGTTGCCCGCCATGATTCGCGCGTCTGCGCACGGCCAGCACCCTTTCGCATCCGCCGGCGTCGCGCACGGTCTCGATGCTCTCCTTCTCCAGCAGGCCGATGCCTTCGATCAAGTGCCGGACTCCTTCGGCGTGCCTGCCCAACTCCAGCACCAGCCATCCGCCCGCGCCCAAGGCCTCGGCCGCCTCCGGCATCAGGCGCCGGATCACGCCCAGCCCGTCCGGCCCGCCGTCGAGCGCCAGGCGCGGTTCGTGGTCCCGCACCTCGGGTTCGAGCCTTTCGATCTCCCCGGACGGAACGTATGGCGGATTGCTGGCGATGAGCGCCAGGCATCCGCGCGCCTCGGGCGGCAGGGCGTCGCACAGATCGCCCTGATGGAAAGCGATTCGTTCCTTCACGCCGCGTGTCTCCGCGTTGCGCCGGGCCACGCCGAGCGCCTCGGCGCTGGCATCGGTGGCTATAAGCTCCAGGCCCGGCCGCTCGCACGCCAGCGTCACGGCGATCACGCCGCTTCCCGTGCCGATGTCGGCCGCCCTGACGCCGCGCCCGTCGGCAGGCACTTTCTCCAGGCACTTGTCGACGAGCAACTCGGTCTCCTGCCGGGGCACCAAGACCGCCTCCGACAGCTCGAACCACCGCCCATAGAACTCCCAGCCGCCCAGCAGGTACTGGAGCGGATAGCGTCCGGCTCGCCGCTGCACGAGCCCGCGGAACTCCTTACGCTGCGCAGGCGTCGGCTTGCAGTCGAACCGGGCGTAGAGCATCACGCGCTCCAGTCCCGCAGCCTTGCCCAGCAACAGCTCTGCGTTGAGGCGGGGACTCTCGATGCCGGCGCGCTGGAAGTGGGCCGTGGTCCAGTCCAGCAGTTCCAGCATCGTCCAGCCCTTGTCCGCCGAGTTCCCATCCATGCCTTCCTCGCGCCGCCTACCGAACCGACGGTGGTCATAGCAGCCGGCAGGTGCACAACACACCGATGATGGTGATTGTATGCCGGAAGAGGGGGAAGAGGCCAGCAGGCAGTCCCCGCAGCGGCGGTTTCTGCCGGAAGGTGCTGCGCACGTGCGTTCAGGCGAGTTGCACGTGAAGAAAAAACGGCGGCTTTGGTGCGACCTGACCCGGGCGGGCCGGTCCGCTCACTCCACCTGCCCGGCCTGCACGTAATGTGAGGGCGATACGTAGTCGCCGCAGGCCTCCCGCGCCTCCTCCAGTCGCCGGCGCTGCCCGCTCAGGATCTCAAACACCACCGGCGGCGTGTCGGCCACCCGGGTGCGGAAGATCTCCTCTATCCGGTCGAGCTTGGCCAGGTTCTCGGGGACGCGCGTCTGGAACTGTCCCACGTAATCCAGGCGGGCGTAGTCCTTGCCGAGGACGTCCTGGAAGAGCCGCACGAGGTCCTCATAGAGGGGGACCAGGCCGGTGGGGGTGCGAATGGCGCCCACCTCCCCGTGCACGCGCAGCTCCGCCCACTTGACCCAGGCGTGCTTGTCGTTCATGGCGTTGAGGTACTCGCCCCCGCCACCCTTCAGGAAGTAGTTGACCGCGAAGATGGCCGGCGGCCGGGCCAGCCCCTGGCCGAACTCAAGGTTGTTGCCGATGTATCGCCCTATCGGAAGCGAAACGAAGTCCAGGTTGGACATCGGCTGCCACTTGCGCACGCCCTCCTGACCGATGGTCGCCGCCGTGGTCTCGCTCTCCAGGCCGGCGCCCATTGTGACCACGCCGTGGGCCCAGTCGAAGGACTGCTGCACGGGCACGCAGGTATCGGAGTCGCGGCCGCCGTAGAACATGCCACGGAAAGGCACGCCGGCCGGGTTGTCCCAGTGCTCATCGAGGTTGGACAGGCCCTTCAGCGCCACCGTGTAGCGCGCGTTCCAATGGGAGACGGCGACCTCGTTGCCGCCCGCGTCCTGCTTGCCAGCGTGCCACCCGCCGTTGTAGTTGACGCCCTCGCCGGGCGGCTCGCAGCCCATCCCATCCCAGTATGGGCGGCCGTCGGCGACCAGCACGTTGGAGAAGATCACTTCGCCCGGCCGGGTGAGCGCGTCGTAGATGACGGGGTCGTTCTCGGTGTTCACGTCGCGGATGATGCCGAAGATGCCGCACTCCACGTTCACCGCGCGGGCCTCGCCGTCGACGGCCCGGAAGTAGGCGATGTCGTCGCCGACGATGGTCTCGCCGGGGAGCATGGCGGTGGACGTTTTGCCGCAGCCGCTGGGAAAGGCACCGGTGAAATAGGTCACGCGCCCGCCCGGTCCGCGCACGCCCATGACGAGCATGTGCTCGGCCAGCCAGCCCTCTCTGTCGGCCTTGCAGATCGCCAGGCGCAGCGACAGCTTCTTGAACCCCACCGTGTTGCCGGCGTACTGGGTGTTGACGCTGTAGACGATGTCGTCTTCGAGGTTCACATAGATGCGGCGTTTGTCGACGTCGGCGCTCACGTGGTCTTCCAGCCGGCCCGCCGAGTGCAGCACGCGGAAGAAGTCCTCTGAGTCACCCAGGCGCTCGAACTGCCCGTAGCCGGGCCGGTAGAGCAGGTCCTCGCTGTGGCCGACGTAGGCCGAGTCAGTCAGTTGCACCCCGCTGACGCTGAAGACGGAGTCCCTCGGGCCGAGGCAGAAGAACCGCACCAGCATCTGCCTGCCCCTCATGCTGCCGGCCAGGAAACCCCTGACCTCGGCCAGACCTTCCTCCTTGTCGAGCGAGTTCAGGTGCGCGCCCAGGTCCACGCCGGGCGGCACGAGGTACTTGGTGTTCTCCTTGTCCCGCCCCTGGTCCTTTGCGCCGTCGAAGTGGATCGTATGCCCTTCGAGCGCGAGCGGCGTCTCCTCGCTGTTCTCGGTGGCCAGCCGGCGCACGTAGGCGATGTCTTCGGCCGCGTCGGTGCACACGAACACCGAGTCGGGACCGCACAGTTCCACCGCCTCCGCCACGAACCGGTGCAGCTTGGGGTTCGGCAGGCGCAGTAGCTTTTCGATGTGCTCGCCCGTCAGGCTTGCCTTAAGGACCTGCTCGTAGGGTTCAGACATGTGTGTTGACCTTTCCTTCTCGTGCGCCACGGGTGTGCCACGGACCAAGCCGTCAGGCTTGTCCGTGCCTTCCGGCCGGGCGGCCTACAAAAACAGCCATTCTCAGCTTGTCGCGAGCCGAGAGTGGCCGGGTGCAATGCCGTGCTTCCGGCGAGGGTCGACGCTAGCGACCCAACCCGTCATGAATGATACCATGCCTGTCAAGACGCATACGCGGCTCCCGGCCTGCGGGTTGACACTGCCGCCGGCCGGGCATAGAATCCCGCTGCCCGGTAGACCGTTGCTGGCGGATGACCAGTGGCGACCAAGTGCCGGGTGGCGCCGGAAGGCTCGGGAGGCGGGCTGCGGCCAGAAGTGAAGCCGGAGGGACAGGGTGTCACCTGCTAAAGGGCTGGCCCCGGCGGGGGAAAGAAAAACCTTGACATCGCCTGGCCCATGACGCAGTATAATGAGTCAAGGTGTGTTCCGGCTACCTGCATGGGGGGAGGAGGTCGCCCATGGCTGTAAAGCTCCAGACCGCGTACGAGGAGGCCGCCAAAGCGCAGGAGAGGCTCGCCTACTTCGTCGAAGAGTTGCAGTGGAAGAAGGCGAAGACCGATGACGACGTGTATCACGGGGCCATCTGCAGCGGCATCCTGGCCCTCTCCAAACAGCAAGATATCATGATTCAATTGCTCCTGCGCTACTTGCAGTCCTCGTCCCCGGCGGATGCCGCGAAGGAAGAGGCCAAGGAATAGGCCGCGCCGCTCAGGCTCTGTCTGAGAAGTCCGTCGTCGGCCCGAGAGCGAGCGAGACCAAGCGGTTCGCGGAACCCGCAGCAGGCATATCCTTAGATATGCCGATACAGGGCGACAATGAAACGCGCCGGTCGCGGCCGCTCGAAGCCGGCACGGCCGGTCGAAGCCAGATCGGGTTTCTCAGACAGAGCCTAGACCCCGGAGTTGGTCGGCTCCGGGCTGTCGTGGCTCGGCCGGGCGGGCGGGTCTCCTTCCGAATAGTCTCCCCAATTCTCCCAGCAGTTCATGCGCCCCCGTGCTTTGCGGGCTCAGCTTGCGCAGCGACTCGGCGGCCTCGTCGGGCGGCAGCTTGAGGACCGATTCCACGCAGGCGCGCTTGATGCGCCCGTCGACGGCCCAGTCGCACGAGTTGGCCAGGCGCGCGGCCGCAGCCTGCACCGTGAGCTTGCCGTCCGGTGCGCCCGCAGCGGCCGGCAGCGCCCTGATGCCGGCGATGGCCCGGCGCGTGCGCCGCTCCAATAGCATGGCGCAACCCACGCCCGCAAGCGATGCCGCCCCCGCCGCCGCCAAAGGCGCGAGGAACCCCGTCCCCAGCGCGGCCAGCAGCACCCCCGCAGCCGACGCGCCGGCGAGGATGATCTTGGGCAGGTTCCCGCGCAGCACGAATGCCGCAAGGCCCGCCCCCGCGGCCAGCACGGCCGACGCCCACAGCCCCGCCGCCATGTCGCCGGCGCCGACGAACTCCAGGTAGGCCATCGCCTCCAGAACGATCAGCACCGCTGCCGGCAGCCCGACCAGCCACAGCAGCAGGCTTACGAACACGCCTCGCAGCGTGTAGCGAAGGCACAACACGGCCGTCAGCAGCGCGAGAGCGGCGACAACGGCAATCGGAAGCACGTAGTGCAGCGTCCGGTGCAGGGGCGAGACGCGCGACTTCGCCCGGTAGATGTCCAGGAGGCCCGCGCCCAGCTTGCCCTCGGCGTAGAGGTCGTCGTCGATGGGCGAGGAGGTCTCCTCAAGGATTCGGAGCGCGTCCCGGGGCGAGAGGCCGGGGCGGCGCTGGAGGATGTAGGCCAGCGTGGCCGTGACCCTGGGGGCGGCGAACGAGGTGCCGCGCGCCTCCATCTCGCGGCGCAGGCGCTGACGCGGCAGGAACTCGTAGTCCAGGAACCGGATGTCGCCCGAGGCCGCTATCCGGATGTGCGGACCGTAGTTGGAGTGCAGCGATTTGCCCCCGGCCCGCGCGCTCGCCACGGCGACCACGCCGCTGTAGGCCGCCGGGTAGAAGGGCTCGTCCCCGTCATCGTTGCCGGCGGCGGCGACGATCAGCACTCCCGCCGCAACGAGCTGTCGAACAAGGGCCTCCTCGCGAGGGTTGCGGTCATAGGAACCCAGGCTGATGTTGGCGAGCACCCGCGTATCGGGGTGTGCCACGGCGTAAGCGAGGACCTGGCCCAGACCCGCGAGGTAAGCGGCGAGGTTGACGCCTCCGTCCCGTTCCGCGGCCACGCTTCGCAAGGGGGCGGCGCTGTAGCTGCGGATCACGCGCGCCACGAGGCTGCCGTGGGTGATGTCAGCGCCAGTTAGCCCGGCGACCCGGCCCTCCAGAAACCGGCGGTCGACCGGCGAATCGACCACAAAGATCAGCACCCCCTTTTCGGCACTGGCGTAGGGCAGCGGATCGACTGCCCGTGCCGGCCGGGCGGCGAGCGCCAGAACGCTCAGCGCGGCAACGAGCGCGACGATCCCACTGCAATATCGCTTGGCCCCCACGGCCCTTCCTCCCCGCCGGGTTCTTTCAGCTATTGGGATTGGCACAAGAAATGTCAGGGCCAGCGAAATGTGCAGCGGGTGCCACGGACGAAGCCGCCAGGCTTGTCCGTGCCTCACACAGCCATCCTGCCATCGTGCAAGCACGGGCAAGGCTCGGTCGCCGCGGCGACCAAGCCTTGGCCCGTGGCACCCAGGAAGTTGCTCGCCCCGGCCTTAACAGCCCGTGGCGAAAGTGGTTTCTTACGCTTCGAGGCCTTCTTCGGCCGGCCGAGAAGCCCGAATTCGGCACTCTCAGCGGGCCTGTTTGCCGGCTCAGGGGCGTACGGAGACTTCTACCACGGGCTGTTAACGGTGCCCTTGTCTGCGACCTCTGTGAGCAGTGTGGTTATCGCATAGGGTCCTTGTATCACGCGCGCCCGCGGCGGCGCTCGCGGCTGCCCAGGGCGCTATCGACGTCCCGTCGGTGCTGTTTTTCGCGTTCCTTACCGCGTTTGTCGCCCGGGCGGCGGCTGCGGGCCAGTGCGATCTCCACCTTCGCCCATCCCTCTTTGAAGTAGACCTTGAGCGGCACGAGGGTGTAACCGCGCTGGGTGCAGCGGGCGACGATGCGGGCTATCTCGCCCCGATGCAGCAGGAGTTTGCGGCGGCGCGTGGGATCGGGCTTGTCGATGGTGGCCTGCGGGTAAGGGTTGATGTGCATGGCGTAGAGGAATATCTCGCCGCCGGCGGGCCTGGCGAAGCTCTCCTCGATGCTGCACTGCCCCTCGCGCAGGCTCTTCACCTCCGACCCCTTCAGTTCGAGCCCCGCTTCGCAGGTCTCCTCGATGATGAACCGGTGGCGCGCCTTCCGGTTGGTTGCGACCACCTTGAAGTACTGGTGCTTTTCTGCCATGATGTGGCCGTCGGCTAATGGCTGGTAAACAGTGCTGAAACAACATTCTGCATGGCTTCGAGTCTACGGAGATCCAGTGCGAAGTGCAAGAAGACGCATGATTTGGGCGACTATGTATGATTCCCAGTTTCGGCTGTACTTTTGGGCTGATGGTGTGGTACGATTGACTACATCGATAACCCTGGCCGAACAAAGGGAGTTCCCATGAACCGAATAACGGTGTCACGAAACATGCAGTTTATGTATGAACATGCTCTCGGGCAACTCGAGCTCCGCGAAGGATTCGGGGTGCAGGTGCAGGTTGACCCCCTGCACCCGTGGGAGATGCATGCAAAGCTGAATGGGCTGGCGGACGACATCCTTGCCAGGGCGGCATACGTTGGAGAGGTAGACGGTGCTAGCACCATTTACTCGCAGCTGGTGAGGCCCAAGTATAGGGGAGGAGAATACAATCGCACGCGGTCTGAGAATCAGTACTTGACCCACTGGATCTATCCCTACAAAGGGAAATTCCATCCACAGATGATCCGTGCCATCCTAAATGCGGTAGGCGCCAAGCCTGGATGGATTGTCGTTGACCCATTGTGCGGTTCTGGCACGGCTCTCCTTGAGTCTCAGTTGCTGGGAATCGACTGTGTTGGTGTGGATATCTCCCCTTTGTGTGCGTTGCTGAGCAAAGTCAAGACCCACGCGTGGCGTTTCGCGCACGAAATACGGGAGGCAACGGTCGCTCTCACAAGAACAGGGCCGAGGCATCCGGACGAAGTTGACCCCAGCGAGTGGCAGCCTCAGCCGGTGGCGGACTTCGTGGAAGTGGCGCGTATGGTGACCTACAGCGATGCCGCACGCCGGAAGCGCGATCCGCGCACCTATTTCGTGAAGAACCTGACGTCCATGCTGGAGTCTGTCGAAGCGATGGCAAGGGCCAAAGCGATTTTCGACCTGAAGTTCGGTCGTGTCGAGGTGGTCCATGGCGACTGTCGGGAGCTCGACGCTGTTGGAATTGCGGCTGGCAGCGTAGACGCAGTGATCACGTCTCCGCCATACAGCATCGCTTTGGACTACGTGCAGAACGACGAACATGCGCTGAGAGCAATGGGGCACAGTACGGCCAAGCTCAGGAAGGATTTCATAGGCGTTCGTGGCCGGGGGACCAAGGAGAAGTTGGCCTTCTACGAACGGGACATGAAAGATTCCTTGGCGGGGATTTCGCGAGTGTTGCGGCCAGGAGGC
>CAZXDF010000410.1:0-6967 GCA_964639345.1 uncultured candidatus Brocadiaceae bacterium
ACCCCAGTTTCGTCCCGGATGCCGCCCTGCACGCTCACGGTAACTTCCTTAAGGGGGACCTGCTTGCCGCTACGCTCGATGGCCCTGCGCGCCACCACGACCAGGCCGTAGCAGCACGGGACTTCCATGTGCGCGACGGTCAGCCCGCGGACATCATTCTGGCGGAGGATCGCCGCAAGTTTCTCCTCGTACGCGCTCGTGTCATCGAGCTTCGGACAGCCGATGAGGACCTTGCGCCCGGCGAGGAGCTCCCCGTGGAAGTTGGCCATCGCGAACGGCACGCAGTCGGCCGCAAGGAGCAGCTCGGCGCCCTGGAGGTAGGGGGCGCTGACGGGCACGAGGTGGAGTTGCACCGGCCACTGCGTGAGCGCCGAGGGGCGCGTGCCCGCATCTACCGTTTCGTCTTCTGGAGTGGCAGAGAACGCGAACATGGCCGCGCCGGGGCAGGCATGAGCGGGCTTCTCCTCATCGTACTCCAGGTGGCGCTGATGCTCCTCGACCGCGGCCTCGTCGAACTTGGAGGCGTCCCGCTCGATGATCTCGATGGCGTCCTGCGGGCAGTGACCCAGGCACGCGCCCAGGCCGTCGCAATACCGGTCATCGACGAGCCGCACCTTGCCGTCCACGATCTGAAGCGCGCCCTCCTCACACTGCGGGATGCACTCGCCGCACCCGTTGCACCTCTCCTCGTGTATCTTGATGATCTTCCTGACAGCCATCGGTTCTGCTCCAGCTTATGTCATGGTTCAGCGGGTTCGGCCCGGTCCACTTCCGGCGCCCGATCCGCCAGGTAGCTCTCGCCGACAAGCACGCCGCGCTCGGTGAGCGCCTCCTGCTTGAGCCGCCGAAGGGCCTCATCGCGCGGGAGCTCTCGCAGGTTCACGATCAGATCGGCGTCACAGAGGCTCCGGGCGCTGGCACCCTCCATTGCGCCGCTGTCGTGGTGATGGGCAATGATCCCCGCCACCTCGTCGACCACGCGCTTCGGAAAGGACAGCTCCCGCAGCACCTCCGCCGCCCTCTCGGCCCCGCGCGGCCCGTGCGCCCGCACGGCCGGGGTGTCGGAGTCGACCTCCGTGCCGGCCAGCCCGATGTCGTGCAGCAGCGCCGCCGGCACCAGGACCAGCGGATCGGCCCCTTCCGCCCGCCCTATCTGCTCGGACAGCTCGAGGACGCGCTCGGCATGTTCGATGCGATGGTCGTCTCCGGCGAATATCCCCCGCACGATCTCCTGAAGCTCCTCCCTGACCGGGCGCGCGGCTGCATCCTTCGCGCCGCGTATGCGGTCCAGGCACTGCGTCGCGTAGCGGCACCACTCCAAGCACCCCATGTTGAACTTCGGATTGGAAAGCCTCCGGCCGCACCCGCGGCACTTGCGCAGCACCTCATCGGGCCAGAACTCCATCGACTGGCCGCAGTCCGGACAGTCCAGTTCCGCGATGGCGTCGGCGTCCCAGAACCTGTCGTCCTGCCCCGGGCACTTGATTTCCATCATGGCACCGCCCCTTCCTTCTCAGGCGTCGAGCCCACTATCTCCGCCAGCGTGATCCCGGCAAGCCACGGCTCAAGCTTGTCCTGAAGCCCTTCAAGCCGCTTTCTGAGCCCGCAAGCGGCGGCGCCCCCGCACTGCGGCGGCTCGGCGAAGCAGCGGTTGAGCACGAGCGGCCCCTGAACGCTGTGCAGCACCTCCAGGAGGGATATATCCTCCGGGCGCCTGCTCAGGGAGTATCCGCCGAACGGGCCCTGATGCGAGTCCACGAGGCCCGCGTGGTGGAGCTTCTGCATGATCTTCTTCAGGAAGTCGACCGGCACGTCCTCGGCGCGGGCGAGTACGGAGACGGGCGTGACGTCTCCGTTGCGGCTGAGTTGTGCGAGCGCCCGCACGGCGTAGTCGGAATCTCGGTTGATCAACGGCATGTCATCGCCCGCCCAATAGGACCAGTCACATCCTCTATAATCGGATTATATCACTCCGATTCGCTCTTGTCAAGGCTTCAGCACGAAATTTCCGCTCGGGAATGCATATTCTCGGTAGCCGCGCCAACCGCAACGACTGCTCAAGGCAAGGCAGCAGGGTGCGCGCGGGGCACGAAGGTCCAGCTCAGGACCACTTCACCTTCATACGGGCCCTGCACCAGGAGCAGAAGAGCCCGCAAGAGTACCTTCTCCCCTGGTTTGATTATTTCGCGCTTCAATCCCGGACCTATGCCGAAGCCAGCTGCACCGGACCATTGTAAACGTATTGCCCCCATATCCCTAACCGCGACTGCATCCGTAGACGTATTGACTACTTCGAGCGAGTACTCGAGGAGGTCGTACTCGCGAACAGTAGATGGAATGTCGGTAGCCAGGCGAACACGCGGGTCTTTGCTCTCGAGGTGCACACGTACTGGCATCTGGCGATCGGCATCCGGGAATATGCTATCAAATCCTTCGTTTGTGATCCGATACGCGCGCAACCACTTCTCGGTGCGCGTTGGCCAGGCGTACTGTCGCAAACCATAAGCTCCAGGAACTTCAGGTTCGAGTCGAAACCCGAGATCCAATCCGCCATCGTCGTCAATATCTCTCAGTACGGCCTCGTGTGGTGTGTGGTCCCAAGTCCAGAAAGAGACCCAATCGACGGCCTGTCCTCCAACGAACAGAAATGCCACTGACATCTCCCTGCTTGGCCACCCGATGTCGCCCCGCAAGAGCAGATGAACGATCTCAGCGTCTTGCCCCTCGAGTGTCGATACAAAGGCTCGTTTGGAGTAGCTGTAGCTGGGAATTGTCCAGTGGGAGTCGTCCCAGTACTGAAGCTCCTCTCCTGGCGTCGCGCAGCCGTGAACCCGGCTTCTCGACCTCCTCCGCCAACTTTCGACGAACGGTTTGGTACTCCGAGAAACTGAGCTCTTTGAAAGCCGCACACCCCTGAACGAGGAGAATGCACGCCAAGAAGACCACCCTCCGACGATCCTTCATCGAAATTCTCCCCATGAAAACGCGAACCGCCTGCGAAGCCGCACCCGGCAGGGGCAAAGACTCGGCTACTCCAGTGCGAAACGGAACGGCAATGAGGCGAGGCGGCGCTACTGACTGCCGTGCAGCTAATGTCGGGCTCAACCCTACCTACAGCGGGGTGCCACGGAGCAAGCCGCCAGGCTTGTCCGTGTCCCACGAAGCACTCTGGCCGACTCAAGGAGCACGGGCAAGGTTTCCACCCTCCGTAGCAAAGCTACTGCGGAGGACGGGTCGCCTTAGCCCGTGGCACCCAGGAAGTTATTTAACCCGGCCGCAATAACCGAGGAGGACCGAGAGCGCCGAACTCAGGCGTGCTTGGAAACCCTGGCAACCATACACCTGGGAGACGAGATGACTCGAGGTAGCCATCAGCCTTGGCCCATTCTTCGGACAAGGAACCCGGCTACCAGCACTGCGGTTGCGAACACTGCGCCTACGACTGCAATCTGCCAACGCCCATCCACGACGCCGGGAACTAGCGATGTCAGAAGCATCAGGGCACCCATGCATACCAAGAGGCCGCCCGCTAGCCTGTAGCCCTTGGGCGCTCCAGTGCGGATCAGCTCCAAGGCGGCCTCTGCGCTCAGAGCAGCCTGTTCACATGCTTCCGAGCAGACGGTTCTGCCGCTTGGCGTAGTGCTAGCACAACCGGCGCAGAGCGCAATGCCGCAGTTCACGCAGACTGCCACCGCTTCTGCCTCGTCGTGACGCCTGCATTTCATGGACTGCCTCCGCGTTTCCACACTGCTCACGGTTGCTGCTCTTCCCTTGCCGCTGCCGCGGCCTGCCTCAGCCACTCCACGTCGGGATGGACGTCAGAAAGCTTACCAAAGCCTTCAACGCGAGACAAGAAGTGAAACGTGCGGCGCCGCTGCGTCTGATCCTCGTACACTACGATGACCCGTCGGGAATGGGAGAGGCGCATGAAGAAGAAGCCCTGCCTCACGTCCACAATGCATCTATAAGGCACTTCCTTGCGCCGCAGGAGAAAACTGCAAACATCCAAGTGGCTCCCCTTTGCGCGGACCTTCTTGAACCTCAAGCACCAATGCGCGAACCAGGCAAACAGGATACACCCCGGGACGCCAACAAGCACAGCGGGAAGCCCATGTTCTCCTGAAATGGCTTCGTATGCCGAGTAGACGGCTACGCCCGCGACCACCCCACCATCTATCCACGCTACCGGAGTCGCCCTGCTGCTAATGAGGCGGTCGTTCATGAGGAACGCGCCCATTGATGGGCAAGCAGGCACACCCCCCCCCGCCACGCCCCCAGGGAAGAACGTGCAGGCCCGACCGACCCCGCAGCCGTCAATGCGGAACTGCTGCCCTCGACGGACTAGTTCCCCAGGCGGTCGCGCCCCTTCTCGGGGTCCACGGCAGCGTCTTCCGCATTATCCTTGACCTCTTTTACGGCTGCCGCGCCCTTCTCCTTGGCTGCGTCGTTTGTGGTTTCATTGGACTCTCCGCAGCCGAACCCGAAAACGACCAACACCAAACCCGTAAGACATACTGCTATCATCTTGCGCATCAGACCGTCCCTCCAAAGAGAACTGCAAAACAGTAACCCAACCCCCGCTGCTTGCCTGCAAACTCTACCCTCCCCGCGCGCGCGTGTCAACCCTCTTCCGCGGCCATCCCCGCCGACCGGGGCCGGTTTGCGCTTGCCGTTTCTGCGCGGGTGCTGTATGATATAGGGGTGCCGAGCCGGCTCGTCAGGGCAGTGACACCATGGGAGCACAAGAAATGTCGGTGGGGAGCAAGAGCTTCACTTTCAGCACCGAAGCTGATACTGACATCGTGGACGTGACGGGGGATGTCGCCAGCATCATCGACGAAGGCGGCATAAGCGATGGGATCGTGACCGTGTTCGTGCCGGGTTCCACGGGCGCGATGACCACGCTTGAGTTCGAGCCCGGCCTCGTGCAGGACGTGAGCGGCTACTTCGAACGCGCCGTCCCCAAGGACAACCACTACTACCACGAAGAGCGCTGGCATGACCAGAACGGGCACTCGCACGTCCGGGCCAGCCTCGTCGGCCCGTCGGTCACCATCCCGTTCCGCGACAAGCGCCTCATGCTCGGCACCTGGCAGCAGATCGTCTTCCTGGACTTCGACGTCCGCGCCCGCGAACGGGAGCTGATCGTCCACGTCATCGGTGAGTAGCGACGGGCGGGCCGCGCGGCGCGAAGACCCGAATGGAACCCCGTCCAGACTCCCGGGCTTTACCTGAATTGAGGACACGAGTGCCATGAAGCGTCACGACCAGATCCAGAGGATCCGTCAGTCGGCCATCTTCGCCGTTATCAGGGCGAAGAGCTCCGAGCAGCTCATCGACGTGGCCCGGGCGCTCAAGGACGGCGGATGCGACCTGATCGAGGTCACCATGACCACGCCCAACGCGTTCGCGGTGATCGAGAAGACCGTCGCGGAACTTGGCGAGGACGTGCTGGTCGGCGTGGGCAGCGTCCTGGACGCCGAAACGGCCCGGGGCGCCATCCTCAGCGGCGCCGAGTTCATCGTGAGCCCCGTCACGGACGTCGAGATGATCCAGATGGCCCACCGCTACGACAAGGTCGCCATACCCGGCGCATACACCCCCACCGAGGTCCTCAAAGCATTTGTGGCGGGGGGCGACTTCATCAAGATATTCCCGGCCGACGTCGGCGGCCCGGCCTACATCAAGAGCATCAAGGCCCCCCTGCCCCAGATACCGCTCGCACCCACCGGGGGCGTCAACCTCGAGACCATCGAGGCGTTCCTGGCGGCGGGCTCCGATGCCGTTGGGGTTGGGAGCGCACTGGTGAAGAAGAGCGCGCTGGCAAGCGGCAACATGGACGAGATCCGCACCGCCGCCGCCGCCTTCAACGAGCGCGTGAGGAACTTCCAAGAGAAGCAGTGACCTTCGCCGGTGCAAGGCTGTAGCCGTGCCCGAAGGCGCTGTGGAAGGCACGGACAAGCCTCACGGCTTCGTCCGTGGCACACCCTCGCCCATCCGCCGCCCCCCTTGAGTCCGGCGCGTGGCGAGTTCGACGCCGCGTCGTCTGCTCGGGCGCGGGGGCCTCGGCGGCTTTCCCTTTCATTCGCGGTCATTCGGGCATATAATGTGGAGCAGGTCGGGGCGTGGCGCAGCCTGGATAGCGCGCCAGCATGGGGGGCTGGAGGTCCCGGGTTCAAATCCCGGCGCCCCGACCAATTCCTTCGCCACCGGCGAAGGAATGGTAGTGCAGTGCCCCATCCTGAACGATCCCCAACCACCGACATATGAAAGAGGGATGAATTTCCCTGGCGAATTGACACCACTCGCCAAGTAGTGTATACATGCCCGCCGTGCTGTACTTGTTGGGCCGGCCGCTGCCGCACTTTTCGACTGCCGTTTGCAGCGGAGTGAAGGCGATAGGTTCTTGCCCGGCCCTTACCATTGGAACGAGGAGCCAGACCATGCCCGATGCTAAGCCGGAAGTCCGACATCTCGACATCACGGATTCGGAACGCGTTGAACGTTTCCGTACAGCCGGTTACGGCGGTTGCGTTTCCGACGCTCTAAGCGGTCTGGGGGTGCATGACAGTGTTTTTTCAGCCCGCTTCAAACCACTCCGTCAGGGCATGCAACTGGTCGGCCGCGCCCTGCCTGTCAAGCTCCACAGCGTCGCACCAAGGCCAAGCACCCCCGAGGAGCAGAAGGCCCAAAAGGAAAAATGGGACGCAGAGGGCGGCCATCCCCAGAAACGCATGATGCGCCTGATTGAAGACCTCGAAGATGGCACTGTTATATGTTTTGATTGCGGCGGCGACATGCAGCCCGCCCAGTTCGGCGAAATGAGCTGCCAGGTCGCCAACGCGCACGGCTGCCGAGGCATGCTGATAGCCGGCAACTGCCGTGACACCCAATATGTCCTGAAGATGGACGACTTCCCCATGTTCACCTTCGGAACCCGCCCCAATGCCTTCGGTGGTTGGATCAT